>JBBKXO010000023.1:0-3201 GCA_037969525.1 Burkholderiales bacterium
CGAGCCGACGGGTGTGGAATTGTTCACCGAGGGCGATGCGCTTTACGCAGCGATGCTCGCGTCAATTCGAGGCGCCCGCCACGCGGTGCGCATGGAAAGCTACATCTTCGCCAGCGATGAGATTGGATGGCAATTCGCCGAGGCGCTGGTCGAGAGCGCCGCAGCAGGTATCGACGTGCGGCTGCATCTAGACGCAGCCGGTGCGTGGCGCAGTTCGTCGCTTGCGCTGCAGCGCCACCTGCGCGAACGGGGCGTACGCGTGCGATGGTTCCATCGCTGGAGCTGGCGCCAACCGTTGCGCTACAACCGCCGCAACCACCGCAAATTGCTGGTGGTCGACGACATTGTCGCCTACGTCGGCGGATTCAATATTCATCGGGAAAGTTCACACCGACTTTACGGCGCGGCGCGATGGCGAGATACCCACGCCGAACTCTCGGGCTCGCTGGTGAGCGACGCCGCAAAGTTATTCGACGCGTTCTGGCGAGGACATCGCCGCTGGATGCCGGCGCAGCACGGCGGACGCGCAACCAGCCTGGTCTCGAACCATACGCGCACCTGCCGCCATCAGATACGTTGTATTTATTCAGAGGCATTCGCCTCGGCCCGAGAGAGCATCTACCTGACGACACCCTATTTCGTGCCTGATCTGCTTATGCAACAGCGCCTCATGAAAGCCGCGCGCCGCGGAATTGACGTGCGACTGCTGGTCCCATCTAAAAGCGACGTGCCGATCACGCGCTGGGCAGCGCACGCGTTCTACGCGGCGCTGATGGCGGCCGGTGTGCGCGTCTACGAGTACCTGCCGCGCATGCTGCACGCGAAAACGGTCCTGATCGACGGGCAATGGGCGGCGCTCGGCACCGCGAATTTCGACTACCGCAGCTTCTTCCTGAATTACGAACTGGTTCTTACCGTGCGCGAGCCGGGTTTCTGCGCATTGCTCGAGCGGCAGTTTCACTCCGATCTGAACGAGTCGTCGCCGGTTTCGGCTGGACGCTGGGCCGGGCGGCGCTGGTGGCAGCGGTTGCTGGAGGGCATCGGTTGGACGATGCGGCGCTGGCTATGACCGGGCAGATCCTCGCAGTACCCAATATCGACCTTCTTTACCCCCCGTCTGGAGGTGCTCCCATGCTTGGCGTCATCATCGTGTCCGTGCTCGTCGTCGCTGCGGCGTCGTTGTTTCACTTTTCGGTGCTGAAATGGCTTTCCGGAGGCATGGCGCGCATCCGGATGTCGGCGGAGATCCGGACCCTGGTGATCGTCTTGGCGGCGATGGCCGCGCACCTCGCTGAGGTTGTGCTCTACGCCGTGGCCTACTGGATCTCGACCGACGCCTTGGCGCTCGGACGCTTCGGCGGCCTGGCGGTGGAGCGCCCTCTCGATTATCTGTACTTCTCCTCCGTCACCTACACCTCGCTGGGCCTCGGCGACGTGTTTCCGCTGGGCCACGTGCGCTTTCTGGCCGGCGTGGAGGCGCTCAACGGGCTGCTTCTGATCGCCTGGTCGGGCTCGTTCATCTACTTGGCCATGGGCCGGCTCTGGCCGTGGCAGACATGCGCAGAGCCGGTTCGGAGCACGCGTGGTTGACCTCGCGGCGCCCGATGCAGAACGAGCAACGAATCGCGCTTGCCGATGGTCGCACCCTCGCGTGCCTGGCGTTCAGCGCGCCGGGTCGCGCGATCGGTGCCCGGGCCGAAGACCGTGACTGAGGCAACCATGCTTGATGGGGTCATGCTGCTGTGGTTCGTTCTCACCGTCCTTTCGGTCGCATTCGTCGCGGCTGACGTTCGAAGCAATCCTTCATCGCCAGTGTTGAAATGGGCGTTCGTTTTGGTAACCGCAGCCACCGGCCCCATTGGCGCCTTTCTATACGTCCTTGGCTGCCGGGAACCGCTGCGTCAGACCCACGAGGACTACATCTCGAACCGCTGGAAGCAGGTCCTGGGGTCCACCATGCATTGCGTTGCGGGCGATGGCGTAGGCATCCTGGCCGGGGCGGTCCTGGCAAGCCTTTTCCACCTGTCGGCTTTCGCCGACGTCACCCTGGAGTATGCGCTGGGCTTCGGCTTTGGCTGGAGTATCTTCCAGGCGCTGTTCATGCGCGCATCGGTGGGCGGTTCCTATGCACAGGCGCTGCGCATGACTTTTCTGCCCGAACTGCTTTCCATGAACCTGCTGATGGCGGCCATGATTCCGGCGGCGAACATCTTGAAGCAAGCGGTGCCGGCTGGCCACGATCCATCAAACCCGGAGTTCTGGTTTTTCATGAGCATGGCACTGCTGGCAGGATTCGTGGCGGCGTATCCCGTCAACTGGTGGCTGGTGGCCAAAGGCCTCAAACACGGCATGGCGACGCTGCGCCCCAAGCGCACAACGGCCGCTGATTCGACCCAGCGCGATGATCCGGGCCAAGGCAGTGCGCACGGCGGCTGGGCCGGAAAAGCATCGAGGGGCAGCCTCCTGCTTGTGACGCTGATTTCCTTCGCGGCGCTTGGCCTCGGGATCGCAGTCGCCTCGGCTTCAGTCTTCCTCGGCGTTGCCGGCAAGTGAGGGCGTCCGTGACTTTGATGTCACCGGACGACGGGATGCACACCGAGCAACGAGTCAGCCTCTCCGACGGCCGCACCATCGCTTGCCTGGCGTTCGGCGCGCCGGGCGGCAGCGCCACATGTGTGAACGGGGCGTACGCGTGCGATGCGTTCCATCGCTGGAGCTGGCGCCAACCGTTGCGCTACAGCCACCGCAACCACCGCAAATTGCTGGTGGTCGACGACAAGGTCGCCTGCGTCGGCTGGATGATGCGCCGCTGGCTATGAGGGCCAAAATGGTTTTTTGTGGAATATGAATATAAGTGAAAGACAATTCTTAAAGGAGTCAGTAATGAAAAACCAGAAAAGCAACGAACATAACTTCAAGGATCCAGTCTGCGGCATGGTAGTTAGCCGTCTATCCGCAGTTGCGGATTTCGTTTACCAAGGAAAGACGTACTACTTCTGTGCCGAGACCTGCCAGCAGGCGTTTGAGGCGGAGCCCGAGAAATTCATCAAACATCATCGCCAGCATGGAATGAAGCCAGATAAGTCTGAATAAGAGCATGGTTACTCAACCGGCTTGCGCAAGCGCAGAGCAGTGCAGTGCAGTGCAGTGCAGTGCAGTGCAGTGCAGTGCAGTGCAGTGCAGTGCAGTGCAGTGCAGGAA
>JBBKXO010000024.1:0-21329 GCA_037969525.1 Burkholderiales bacterium
TTCGCACCGCTGGTGGGCATCATTGGATCGATGCAGGCGGCTGAGGCCTTGAAAATCCTCGCCGGCATCGGACAACCCCTGACCGGTCGGCTGCTGCTGCTCGACGTGCTGCACATGGACGTGCGCACCGTAAAACTCAAACGCGACACCGCCTGCCCGGTCTGTACCGGACGTTAACGCCGATCTCAGGTCTGCGTCATGTCCAGCGAGTCGGCCCCTGAATCAGGGGTGGGCGTCGCAACCTCGCGCTTCGGCGCAGTACCGGCGCCACTGATCAGCGCTTCCAGATCCTGCGCCACCCGGTCAGCGTCCGGCGCATTGCGTCCCAGCATCTGCAACAGCAGTCGTGCCGGAAAATCCACCAGCGCCTCCGGCAGGTTGGAGCGTATCCGCGACGCGGTCTCCAGCGTCGGCCGTACATGGGTGAATTTGAAACCCGCTTTTGAATTCTCGATGGAATCAACGATCGCCAGTTGCGCACGCGCCACGCCGATCATCAGTTGCGCAACCTGTTGGGTGGTAATTTCAGCCATGATTTCCTCCTGGTTACTATGAGTATCTAGACAAGCCTCTAGGCCAGCACACCTTCCATCAACTGCTTCCACTGGCGCTGCCACAATTCCGTCGGATCCCGCCGGAAGCCGCTTTTTGCGTACTGGTGCCAGCGGCCGGCAACAAAACTGATCAGCGTGTTGGCCTGTGCCGCCAGATCCACATCCTCGGCGATTTCCTTGCGGGTCACCGCAAAACGCAGGGCCTGTTTCAGTGCCGCCTCGATCCGGTCGTGGATCTGGTTGACGCGCGTCTGCAGAGCTTCATTTTCAGTCACCAGCGCATCACCAATCAGCACGCGCGTCATGCCGCGGTTCTTCTGCGCGAAGCTCAGCAACATGCTCATGATGGCTTCGGTCTGGCGCAAGCCACTCTGTTCTTCGGTGGTGATTTTGTTGATCAGCGAAAACAGTGTCTGCTCGACAAAATCAATCAGCCCGGCAAACATGTCCGCCTTGCCCTTGAAGTGCCGATAAAGCGCCGCCTCTGACACTTCGATGCGCGCGGCCAGTGCCGCGGTGGTAATGCGCTCGGCAGCAGGCCCCTCGAGCATTTGCGCAAGGGTTTGCAATATCTGTGTTTTGCGTTCGCCGCTGCGTGCCATGCCATCCTCAATACAGGTTCGTTGCGCGATTCGACAACTGGGAGATGCCCGAAACCCTCATGTCCACGTAGCCCGGCACCCGCTCGGCGGAGGACACCCAGACCGTTTTCATCCCCAGCCGTTTCGCCGTGCGCAGGTTATCCAGCGAATCCTCGACCATGATACAGCGTCGCGGCCGCAGATGATGCGCGCGGCACAGCCGCAGAAAACCATAAGCATCGGGTTTGGGCCGGAAACGCACGCGCTCGATAGTAAATACGGCATCGAACATCTCGCTGATGCCCAGGATGCGCAATATAGTTCGCGCATAATGCACGGGCGCATTGGAGAACACGAATTTCTTTCCCGGCAGGCGGCGCAGCGCATGACGCAACAGCGGCTCGCCCACCACCATGCTCCGCAGGTTTGGAAACTGGTGCGTATGCCACAGGAAATGTCCGGGGTCGGTGTCGTGGTGTCGCATCAGGCCGAGCAGTGTCGCGCCATAACGCTGCCAGTAATGGCGCCGCAGATCACCGGCCGCAGCCACGTCCAGTTGCAGATGCTGCTGCAGGTAGGCCGTCATCGCACGGCTGATGTGCGGAAAAATGTGCGGCGTCGCGTTATGCAGCGTGTTGTCCAGATCAAATATCCACGCAATATTGCGGGTCATGGCCGGCAACAGGTTAGTGGCGCTTGATCAGCGTACCCACGCCCTCATCGGTCAGGATTTCCAGCAGCAGCGCGTGCTCGACGCGTCCATCTATGATGTGGCAGGCGTTGACGCCGTTCTTCACTGCTTCCAGTGCCGAGCCGATCTTCGGCAGCATGCCGCCGTGGATGGTGCCGTCGGCAAACAGTTCGTCGACCTTGCGTGCGGTCAGGCCCGTCAGCAACTTGCCATTCTTGTCGAGCACGCCCGGCGTGTTGGTGAGCACTATCAGTTTTTCGGCTTTTAGAATTTCGGCGACTTTACCCGCCACCAGATCGGCATTGATGTTGTAGGACTCGCCGCCGGCGCCCACGCCCACCGGCGCAATCACCGGTATGAAATTCTCGGTGTGCAACAGGTTGACGATGGCCGGATCTATGCTTTCGACTTCACCGACCTGTCCGATATCGACCAGTTCATCGCTGGGCGTCGCACCGCGCACCTTGAGCTTGCGCGCACGGATGAATCCGCCGTCCTTGCCGGTCAGGCCGACGGCTTTGCCGCCGTGGCGATTGATCAGGTTGACGATATCCTTGTTGACCTGTCCGCCGAGCACCATCTCGACCACGTCCATGGTCTCCGCATCAGTGACGCGCATGCCCTGAATGAACTCACCCTTCTTGCCGACACGCCTGAGCAGGTCGTCGATCTGCGGCCCGCCGCCGTGAACGATAACCGGATTCATGCCCACCACTTTCAGCAGCACGACGTCACGCGCGAAGCCCTCTTTCAACTGCACGTCGGTCATGGCGTTTCCGCCATATTTGATGACTATGGTCTTGCCATGGAAACGCTGGATGTACGGCAGGGCTTCAGCGAGAATTTGCGCCTTGGCAGCGGCAGTGGAAGCAGACAGTGACATGCGTGGAATTCTTGGATTGTAGTTGAGTGGTGGTTGCAGTTATCAGTTGCAGTTATCTGTGTATACGCGGCGAATGTGAGGATTCACTCATTCTACCTGAGCAAGAAAAAAGCGGCAGGTCTTTCGACCCGCCGCCCCTGGGAAAACCATCATGCGCTTGGTGGCTGCGCGTCCCGATCAGTTGATGGACAAACGCTTGGCGCTTACTGCGGCCTTCTTCGGCAATGTCAGTTCCAGCACACCGTCGGCATACTGGGCGACGGCCTGGTCATCTTCCACGGCCTGACCCAGCGTAAATGCGCGGTGAACCTTGCCGTAGTAACGTTCGGCGCGCAATATGCGCTCGCCATCCTTCACTTCGCGCTCTTTACTTGTTTCCGCGCTGATCGCGACCTGATCACCGTCAATCGTGACCTGGATGTCTTCTTTTTTCACGCCAGGAATATCAGCGCGCACCTTGTAGGCACGCTCGTCTTCGGTAACATCGACGCGTATGGCTTGCGCCGTCTGAGTTGTGTTCTCGAATGCCATCGGACGCACAAAAAAGCCGCGCAGCAGTTCGTCAATTGAATCGTCAAACGGGGTGTAACGGGTAATATTGACCATGATTGCTCTCCTTCTGAAAATGTGGCGCAATGCGCCGGTGCAAGAAATATGGGGGCCGTGAAAATGATTTCAAGATCCTTGCTCCCGATATCCTGCACTGCTCTATCAATTTTAGTAACTAGTTGTTTTTAAATGGTTTTTATTGTGCCTGCGCAAACGACAGAACCCGTCGCCAGTCCCGCCGCCATAGGGCTGGAGCGCCCCTATCTGCTGCGCTACGCGCGCCTGCAGTTGCGCGATCCCGCGCTGGCTGAAGATGCGGTGCAGGAAACTCTGCTCGCCGCCGTAGAGGGCGCCGCGCGCTTTTCCGGTAAATCCACACTGCGCACCTGGCTCACCGGAATACTCAAACACAAAATCATGGACCAGTTGCGCCGCGCCGGACGTGAGCAGCCGTTGGCGGGATTTGATGACGATCGCTCGGAGGCGGAAATCATCGACTCCCTGTTCCTTCAAAATGGCCACTGGCGGGAATTTCCGGGCAACTGGGGTAATCCCGACGCCGAACTGGAAAACAGCCGCTTCTGGTCCGCATTCGAACTCTGTCTGCAGCGCCTGCCGGCGCGCACAGCCCGAGCATTCACGATGCGTGAAGTCATGGACTTGCCGACCGAGGAAATCTGTCAGGAATTGGGCATCACGGCGACCAACTGTTGGGTCATATTGCATCGCGCCCGACTGACCCTGCGCGAATGCCTGGATTTACAATGGTTCGGAAACACCAATCGATGATGCTCAATTGCAAGCAAACCTCCGAGTTGCTGTCCCAAGGCCAGGATCGACCGCTGACGACGTTCGAAAGCATGCGCCTGCGCCTGCATCTATTGCTCTGCGCAGGTTGCCGCAATTTCAACCAGCAACTGGAATTCATGCGCGCAGCTTTGCGCCACTACCGCGACCGCGACTGATCCACTGTCATACGTAAAACTGCCCGTTCAAAGTCAGGCTATTGCCCGGCACCTTGCCTGTCAGCCCGGGTGATCCTTTCGCCTGCATCGCTCTTTTTCTGCAATTTGCGCCGGACGCACAACGGTGCTTGGTTATAATCAGGCTTTTTCCGCACATGAAACGTATCCTCTCTGCTCTTATCGCTTGCTGCATTACCCTGTCCGCCTGGGCGCAAATTCCAGCGCCACCCGCCCCCGCCGTAGAAGCCAAAGCCTGGCTGTTGCTGGACGTCAACAGCGGACAGGTGCTGGCCGGCAATAATGCCGACGAGCGCTTTGAACCCGCTTCGCTGACCAAGCTGATGACGGCGTACCTGGCCTTCGGCGCACTGAAACAGAAAACACTGAAGCCCGACCAGTTGATACCGGTATCGACACGGGCCTGGAAAGCCGAGGGCTCGCGCATGTTCATCGAGCCGAACAAGCCGGTCACCGTTGACGAGCTGCTGCGGGGTATGATCATTCAGTCGGGCAATGATGCCAGTATCGCGCTTGCCGAAGCCATCGGCGGCAGCGAAGAAGTATTCGCGCAGATGATGAATCGCGAGGCCAAACGCCTCGGCCTGACCAACACCAATTTCACCAATGCCACCGGTCTGACCAGTCCCCAGCTGTATACAACCGCGCAGGACCTTGCGCAGCTGGTGATCGCACTGATCCGCGACTACCCGGAGCACTATGCGCTCTATTCGCAGAAGGAATACCGCTACAACAACATCACCCAGGCCAACCGCAACCGCCTGCTGTGGCTGGACCCCAGCGTCGACGGTGTCAAGACCGGTTTTACCGACAACGCCGGCTATTGCCTGGTCACATCGGCGCGGCGCGGCGAACGGCGGCTGGTATCGGTGGTACTGGGCGCGGCATCAGAGTCGGCACGCGCCACCGAAAGTCAGAAACTGCTCAACTGGGGATTCCAGTTCTTCGACAGCGTACGCCTGTATGCGCGCAATCAACCGGTCACCGAACTGCGCGTCTGGAAGGGCGCCGAAAACACGCTGAAGGCCGGCTTCACCAGCGACCTTTACCTGGCGCTGCCCAAGGGCCAGAGCGGAAAAATCAAGGCCACCGTTGAAAGCCTGCAACCGCTGATGGCACCCATCAGCCCCGGCCAGCGCGTCGCCACGCTGAAGCTCGAATACGACGGCAAGCCCTACCGCGAACTGCCGGTCGTCGCTCTCGAAGGCATGCCCATCGCCGGCATTTTCGGACGCGCCTGGGACACGTTGCGGTTGCTGTTCAAATAACCACATTGACTTAAACTTCCTTACTGGCGGATGACAGTCTCATGAACGATATCGTATATCTGAACGGCGAATTCCTGCCCATCGAGGAAGCGCGGATCCCCGTGCTCGACCGTGGTTTTATATTCGGCGACGGCATCTACGAGGTGATCCCGGTGTACTCGAAACATCCATTTCGCATGGCCGAGCATCTGCGCCGATTGCAGTACAGCCTGGACAAGGTGCGCATCACCAATCCCCACCAGGACAGTGCATGGGCCCGCCTGACCGATGAGCTGGTACAGCGCAACGCCGGTGACGACCAGTCCATTTATCTTCAGGTGACGCGCGGTGTCGCCAAGCGCGACCACGCTTTCCCCAAGGGGGTGACGCCCACGGTATTCATGATGAGTACGCCGCTGGTAACCCCTGCTCCGGCAGTCGTGGAATCCGGTGTTGCCTGCATTACGGCGCAGGACTACCGCTGGCTGAACTGCGACATCAAATCGGTATCACTGCTCGGCAACTGCCTGCTGCGCCAGTTGTCCGCTGATGTCGGCGCCGCGGAAACCATCCTGTTCCGCGACGGCCAGTTGACTGAGGCATCGGCCAGTAACGTGTTCGTCGTCAAGGACGGCGTGCTGCTGACGCCACCGAAAGACCACCTGGTGTTGCCAGGCATCACCTATGACGTGGTACTGGAGATTGCCCGTGCGCGCGAGTTCGAACTGCAAGTGCGCCCTGTCTCCGAAGCGGAAGTACGCAACGCCGACGAAATCTGGGTGACCTCATCAACCAAGGAGGTGCTCGCGGTGACCACTCTGGACGGTAAGCCCGTCGGCAACGGCAAGCCTGGTCTGTTGTTCCGGCGCATGCATGCGCTCTACCAGCAGTTTAAACAAGAACACATGAGAACGGCGGCGTGACTCCGATCGTCCCCGGCGACATCGAAACGTCGCTGATCGAATACCCCTGCGATTTCCCGCTGAAAATTCTCGGCCATGCCCAACCCGGTTTCGCGCAGGCGGTGCTGGCTGTCGTCAAACGTCATGCTGCGGATTTCGACGACACGACTCTTGCCATGAAACCCAGCAAGAAAGGCAAATACCTCAGTCTGACCTGCGTGATCCGCGCCACGTCTCGGGTACAGCTGGATGCGCTGTACCAGGACTTGTGTGACCAGCCGATGGTCGTGATGGTGCTGTAACCCTGCGCTACCGCAACCGGGCAATCTGCCGGTCATGCCAGCGGCTGAACATCAGCAGCGCCGCCAGCGCGCCGGTCAACGCCATAAACATGTCCCACTGCGTGTCCCAGACGTCGCCCTGCGTACCCAGGAACTCCTGTGCGCCCGCGCCGAATGCCAGCGCCGCCCACCACTCAATCAATTCGTAGAATGCGCTGATTGCCAGCGCAATGCACACCACCAGGAAGAACAGAGTTTTTTGACCTGCAATGCCAAATACGCGCAACAGCAGTTCACGAGCTACGATCGCCGGAACAAATCCCTGAGCAAGGTGGCCGATCCGGTCATACGGATTGCGGGCGAAACCCAGCAGTTCCTGCAGCCAGAATCCGGCGGGAACGCGCGCATAGGTATAGGCGCCGCCGTAGATCAGAATGAGGCCGTGGATGGCAATCAGCACATAGGCCAGTTGCGTCAGCGGCAGCCGGCCGCGCGTAAAAACCAGTATCGGCGCCGCAATCAGCACCGGCAGCACCTCCATGAGCCAGGTCAGCCGGTCATAGGGTGAAATTCCCGAAACAACCAGGGCGACAACCCAGAGCGCACATACGATGATCAGAGTGTATTCAGTCCCGGTAAAACTCCGATCTGGTTCTTGCGCGCTCATTGCGGCAGTTTGCGCTTGCGCAGTTCACGCAGCTCATCCGCATATTCCTTGTTGAAATCCGAGCCCGAGCCGGTCAGATAATTGCGGTAATCGCCGCAACCCTGCTCCATTCCGTCACGTGGCTGCGCCAGGATTTGATCCCGATTCTCGGTCCGGTATTCCAGAATCGAACCTTCATACTTGCCGACATTGCGCATATATTCTTTTTCGTCCCTGGACGCGCCGCGTATCATCAGTGTCAGCCGCGTATCCAGCTCACTCAGCAGGGCCTTGTGCCGGGTCTGCCATGATGCATAAGCCTTCGCGTTGGCCGGCGCCTGGGCAGGAAATGCCTGGTCACAGGCGTCACGCAAAGCCAGCAACCGCTGATGGGCAAAATAAATGCGGCTCAGGTTGGTGCCGTAATCGCCCGCACTTTCCGCCGCCACTACCGGCGTGCTGACGACCATTGCCGCACACAACAACCCTGCCGCCAATATGTCTACACGCACCGCGATCTCCTGATCGTCCTATAATGGGGCGCAATTATCCCATCAATCAATATACGCAGCGCCCGTTTACAGGTTGGCCTGGTGCCCAGTCTCTCCGCAGCCCCGCTTTCCATTGCAGCAGATCCGCTGGTTGTTCGCCAGCTGGGTCTGGTGCCGTACGTACCAACCTGGGAGCGCATGCGCGAGTTCACGCTGACGCGCACCGAAGGCGTAGCGGACGAACTGTGGCTGCTGGAGCACCCGCCGGTGTACACCGTGGGCATCGCCGGCAAGCCCGAGCACTGGCCGCGCACTGACAACGGCATTCCGGTGGTGCGCGTGGACCGCGGCGGACAGATTACCTATCACGGCCCGGGCCAGCTGATCGCGTATCTGCTGCTCGACATGCGCCGCCGCGGCCTGACCATCCGGCCCCTGGTGCGCCAGATGGAGCAGGCGGTCATCAATCTGCTGGCGGATTACGACATCAAAGCGCATGGTCGCACCGATGCCCCCGGCGTTTATGTGGGCGCAGCCAAGGTGGCCGCACTGGGATTGCGCGTCAAGAACGGCTGCTGTTACCACGGGCTCGCGCTCAACGTGGACGTCGATCTCACGCCGTTTCAGGCGATCAACCCCTGCGGCTATGCGGGACTCGAGGTGACGCGTACCCGCGATCTCGGCATCAACGACACCAAGGCGCAGATCGGCATCCGGCTGCTCCAGCGCATCAGGGAATTACTGCAATGACCACGACCGGCGAAAAACAGAAGGGCCGCGCCAAAACCTCGCGCATCCCGATCAAGGTGGTGCCGATGGCACCGCTGAAAAAACCCGACTGGATTCGCGTGCGACTGGGCAACAGCGCGCGTTTCCAGGAAATCAAGGACATCCTGCGCGAGCAGAAACTGCACACCGTATGCGAAGAAGCATCATGCCCGAATATCGGCGAATGCTTCGGCAAGGGCACGGCGACGTTCATGATCCTTGGCGACCTGTGCACAAGGCGCTGCCCGTTCTGCGACGTCGCGCACGGCCGCCCCAAGCCGCCTGACGCCGATGAACCCCGTCATCTCGCCGAAACCATCGCCGCCTTGAAACTAAAATACGTGGTGATCACCAGCGTCGACCGCGACGACCTGCGTGATGGCGGCGCCGGACATTTCAAGGACTGCATACGCGCTGTGCGTGACCTGTCACCGCAAACGCGCATCGAGGTACTGGTGCCGGATTTCCGCGGCCGGCTCGACGTCGCGCTCGACATCCTCTCGGCCTGCCCGCCGGATGTCATGAACCATAATCTCGAAACCGTGCCACGGCTCTACAAGCAGGCACGGCCGGGTTCCGACTACGGGCATTCGCTGAAACTGTTGAAGGACTTCAAAGCGCGGTTTCCGCATTTGCCGGCAAAATCAGGGTTGATGGTGGGACTCGGTGAGACCGATGAGGAAATTCTCGAGGTCATGCGCGACCTGCGAGCCCACAATGTCGATATGCTGACCATCGGCCAGTACCTGCAGCCATCGGCGCACCATCTGCCCGTGCTGCGTTACGTCGATCCCGCGATATTTGACATGTATGCCGTCGAAGCGCAGCGCATGGGCTTCAACCATGCCGCCAGCGGACCACTGGTACGTTCGTCTTATCACGCCGACCAGCAGGCGCATGACGCCGGCGTATTCTGAGACGCGAGTCAGGATTCCCGCAGTTTTTCTTCCAGCAGCGCGTGCAGTTTCGCGAAATCGGGCTCGCCGAGTATGCGCTGCACGACCCTGCCCTGCCTGTCGATAATGAAGGTGGTCGGCGTCAGCTTCACTTCACCGAAGGCTTTCGCCAACTCGCCCAGCGGATCCAGCGCCACCTGGAACGGCAACTGGTTTTTCTCGGCGTAGTTGAGCACGTAATTCGGCGGGTCGTATTTCATCGCCACGGCTATGGTTTCGAAACCCTGCTCCCGGTATTTCCGGTAAGTGGCTGTAATCTGCGGCATTTCCCTGATGCAGATGACACAGTCGGTGGCCCAGAAGTTGACCAGCACCACCTTGCCACGCAGGCTCGCGGTGGTGATTTTCTCGCCCTGCAGCGATACGAATGTCACCTGCGGCGCCGCCGGACTGAAGTCCAGTACCGCGAACGCGGCAAACGCCAGCGCGCCGGCTGCCGTCAGGGCTAGAAATAAGTTTCGTGATTTCAAAATCCGGCCCCGTCAAAGAAATAGTCCAGCCATGGCACGTATTCTCGGAGTTCTGCCGGCAATTGTCATTACAACATTCTTCAGCCTGCCCGCTGCCGCCAGACATCGTCACTCAATTGCGCAGACGAACTCTTCGAACTTGCCGTTGGCGGCACGCGGCAGTTCGCGCTCGTAATACGCAAAGCTCAGTGTGTAGGCATAACCCAGCGCAGCACAGATAACCGTGCCGAGTTGCGCCTCTTCGGCCGCGGACAGCGCGCGGTCGCAAACCAGGCGTACTTCGACCGCCCTCAGGGTGCGCTGGATCAACTGATACTGCCGCACCGGTGCGATCTCGCGGAAGCGGTGAAAACCGACCAGCGGCCAATGCGAGGTACCGTCGGGCATACGCAGCATATTGCGTTCGCGACCGGCGATACGCGCCAGCGTGGGCAAGGTGCGGCCGCAGGCACAGGGCGCTCCTACGGTGGCATAGTCGCGCAGCTCGTAGCGGATCAGCGGCGTCGCATAATTATGCAAACTGCTGACAACCAAGCGTCCGGTTTCGCCAGTAGCGCACGGATTTCCGTCCGTATCAAGCACCTCGACCAGCACGCTTTCCGCCATCACGTGATATTGCCCGCTGTCGGGACATTGCAACGCGATGTAACCGAGTTCCTGCGAGCTGTAGACGTCTTCGATGTCCACGCCCAGGACATCTCGGCAAGACGTGCGCAGGGCCGGCGCAACAGTTTCGCCAACGGTCAGCACCGCGCGCAGTCCGTCCAGCCGTTCGCCCGTCTGCTTGAAATGCGCCAGTAGCGCGGCAAGATTGCTCGGATAAGTCAGCAGATAGCCCGGCGCCTGCCGTTTGATCCAGTCCACCTGGGTGGCGATATCGGCATTGAGGCTGAGCAGCGCAGATGGCCCGGTCTTGCGCACCGCGTCCGACGCCGCGCCCCAGCCCGACGCAGTTACGCCCAGCGGCGGATCGGCGATTCCCGGCGCCAGCGCCCGGATCGCCGCCAGCTTCAGCAGTGGATCGCGCCGGTGCCAGTGATGGTCGCGCAAAGCACCGGCTTGCCACAGCAATGCATCCAGGGCCGTGCGCACTACCGTCACCGGCTGGCCGGTTGCCCCCGAAGTGCGGTTTTCATGAACCGCGCCGAATTGCGGCGGAACCGCGGTACTGCGCAACGCCAGTCCGGCATCCTGTATATCGCGCCGTGTCAGCACTGGCAGTGATCGCAGCCGGGCCAGGTTCAGCGCTTCCCCGTTGCGCCAGCCCGCTCTATCCAGCCGCTCACGGTAGAACGGGACTGTACGCCAGGCATGATCGACAACCAGTGCGAGTTGCTGCAACTGATGTTGCAACAGCAGATCCGCAGGCCAGCGTTCGGTTTGCTCATATTGCCAAAGCAGCGCCAGCAGTTGCGCCGCGTGTGCATCGGGTAGCGCCGGCCACACGATGCCGGACACGGCAGATTTGAATGGCGGCATGTTCATGCCGGTCGCATGATCAATGTCGGACAGCGTTCGCCCAGTTCATAGCCCGGCACGTGGGTCGCCACGATCTCGAATGCGCCGGTGTGTGCTTGCGCTTCCTCCAGCGTCGGAAAACTGTAGCGCGTATTCACATCGCGATAATTGTGGATGGTGTTGACGACTTCGGGACGCCAGCCCAGATGCGCTGCAAGCTGTGCAGGATCAGGCACCGCCTGCCGCCACGCGCTCCACACGTCTCCGAGACGCACCCCTTGCTCCAGAGTCCCGTGCAGGGCCATGGCCAGCCGCCACTTGAAAACATGGAAATTGCCGATGCGTTGCTGCCACAAGTCATCAACGACGCGGCTCACCGGTTCTGCATGCTCCGGGCGCACGAAGTAACGCATCGCCAGCAGTGCATGGTCTGTCGCAACCCGCCGCAGTTCGGCAGCAAACGCGAGGTAGCGGGCACGACCGGTGAGCAGGCTGTAACAACCGTCGCCGATCAGCAGGTGCTGCGAGGCATCGGCCACGGGCAGCGCGAGCCAGTCGCCACACACGGCCACGCCCGGTGCCGCTGCCGGCCAAACGCCGGCAATCATCGGCAGCGAATGATCCACTGCGATCAGCTGCGTGCCTGACGGCCAGCGCATGCCGGCAACTTCCGGCGTGACACCACACAGCAACGCGCGCGGGGCTGCAACCGCCTGACGCGCACACCAATCCCGGATTGCGGCTTCCAACAGCCGGATGTCCTCGTTAACCGGCCGCAACGGCGGACCGATCAGACTCCATTGCCGCGCGTGCTGATTCCAGTGGTCAGGCTGTGCAGTCAATGTGCTGAAATCCTTCCCCGGATTTGCGCCGCTGCCGCATTCTCCCCGGCCCTCCGTTTGCACTGTTCCCGGTGCGTCCTCAGTGTGCCCTCAATGCACCCTCAGTGTGCCCTCAGTGTGCCTTGTCCCAGTTGGGGCCTACACCGACCTCCACCAGCAAGGGCACAGCCAGTTGCGCGACGCCGGTCATCAGCCGCGCCAGCTCCACTCTGACCGCCTGCAATTCGGCATCGGGCACTTCCAATACCAACTCATCGTGCACCTGCATGATCAACTTCGACTGGTATTTTCCCTCAACCAGCCAGCGTTGCACCGCGATCATCGCCAGCTTGATAAGGTCGGCCGCCGTGCCCTGCATGGGCGCATTGATCGCCGCGCGTTCGGCACCCTGGCGGCGGTTGCCGTTGCTGCTGCGGATCTCCGGCAGCCACAGCCGGCGCCCGAATACGGTTTCGACGTAGCCCTGTTCGTGCGCCTGGGCTCGCGTCACGCGCATGTATTCGGCAACCCCGGGATAGCGCTGGAAATAACGGTCCATGTATTGCTGAGCGGCTGCACGCTCCAGATTGAGCTGGCGGGCGAGACCGAACGCCGACATGCCGTAGATCAGTCCGAAGTTGATGACCTTGGCGTAACGGCGCTGCTCATTGTCCACCGCCTTGGGATCAACGCCGAAGATTTCAGCGGCGGTCGCGCGATGGATGTCCTCGCCGGCTGCGAATGCCTTCAACAGGCTTTCGTCGCGAGAAATGTGCGCCATGATCCGCAGCTCGATCTGCGAATAGTCCGCTGACACGATATGCGAACCCGCTGGCGCGATGAATGCCTCGCGGATGCGCCTGCCCTCGACAGTGCGTATGGGTATGTTCTGCAGGTTGGGATCACTGCTCGCCAGGCGCCCGGTCACCGCGATGGCCTGGCCATAACTGGTATGTACGCGGCCGGTCTTGCGGTTGACCATGCCCGACAGTTTGTCGGTGTAGGTGGATTTCAGCTTGGCCAGCCCGCGATATTCGAGAATCAGTTTGGGCAGCGGGTGGTCAAGGGCGAGTTCCGCCAGCGATTCCTCGTCAGTGGACGGTGCGCCCTTGGGCGTTTTCTTGACCGGCTTCAGTCCCTGCTTGTCGAACAGCACTTCCTGTATCTGTTTCGGTGAACTCAGGTTGAACGGGAGGCCGGCCTGCTCATGTGCACGCGCCTCGATGTCGAGCATTTTCGCGCCGAACTCGGCAGACAACTCGGCAAGCAGTTTTTCATCGAGCAGCACACCGTTGCGCTCCATCGCATACAACACCAGCATTGCCGGCATTTCAATGTCGGCATAGATGTGATTGAGTTTCTGGTCAGCGGTAATGCGCGGATGCAGCGCCTGATGCAGCTGCAGCGTGATGTCTGCATCTTCAGCCGCATATTCGGCAGCGTGCTCAACCGCCACCTGCTCGAAACCGATGCGCTTGACACCGGTTCCCGTGATTTCATCATAACTTATTGTTTTTATTGATAAAATTCTATCCGCCATGGAGTCCATGTCGTGCCGCTGGTGGCTTTCCAGAACATAGGATTCGAGCAGCGTGTCATGCGCTACACCGGCGAGGTGGATGCCGTAGTTGGCAAAGATATGAGTATCGTACTTGATGTGCTGGCCGAGCTTGGCACGCTGGGCATCCTCCAGCCAGGGTTTCAGTTTGGCCAGCACCTGCTCCCGCGACAGCTGTTGCGGTGCGCCGGCATAGACATGGCCGACGGGAATATAGGCGGCGCATCCCGGTTCCACCGCCAGCGAAATGCCGACCAGTTCTGCCGCCATGGCATCGAGGCTGGTGGTTTCGGTATCGACTGCAGTCAGCGGCGCAGCGCTAATCTTCTGCAGCCACGCGTCGAGTGCAGATTCCGTCAGCACGGTTTCGTAATGGCGCGCATATTGCGGCACTGGCGCGGCCGTGGTGGCGGCTGGCGGCGCCTGCGCTGCGACTGTTGTTGCAGATGAGGATGCGGATGCAGCAGCGTCACCGCCTTCCAGCTCACGGCGCCAGGTCTTGAATTCGAAACGCTCGAATAGCGCGGCGAGCTTCGCCGTATCCTGCTGCCGCGGCGCCAGGCCCTCGATCTGCACCGGTAGTTCAACATCACATTTGATGGTCAGCAGCGCCCGCGCCTGGGGCAGCCAGTCCAGCGCCTCGCGCAGGTTATTGCCGACTACACCGCCGATATCGCCGGCATTCTGCACCACGGCATCCAGGGTGCCGTACTGGGTCAGCCATTTGACTGCGGTTTTAGGGCCGACCTTGGACACGCCGGGCACGTTGTCGACACTGTCGCCGATCAACGTCAGGTAATCGACCATGCGCTCCGGCGGAACACCAAATTTTTTCTCCACACCCGCAACATCCAGCGTTTCATTGGACATGGTGTTGACCAGCGTCACCTGCGGCGACACCAGTTGCGTGATGTCCTTGTCACCGGTGGAAATCACCACGCGCAGACCGGCCTGTTCCGCAGCGCGCGCCAGCGTGCCGATCACGTCGTCGGCTTCGACACCGGTGATTTCCAGCATCGGCCAGCCCATTGCGGCGATGATTTCCTTCAGTGGATCGATTTGCATTGCGAGCTCATCGGGCATGGCCGGCCGGTTGGCCTTGTATTCGGCATACATCTCGTCGCGGAACGTCTTGCCCTTGGCGTCGAACACACAGGCGCTGTATTCAGCCGGGAAGTCCTTGTGCAGGCGCCGCAACATGTTAATCACGCCGTAAATGGCGTTGGTCGGCTCGCCGCTACTGGTCTGCAGATCGCGGATTACATGAAAGGCACGATACAGGTAGGAGGAGCCGTCGACGAGTAACAGGGTTTTCATACGTAGCCGTGGCCGCCTGGATATGCGTGGTTATGCGTGGTTATGACTGATTATGCGCGGGTTTATGCGTGTAGTTGCCAGACAGCAGCCGCATTGCCACCCCTTGCATCGCACGCTGGTAAACGTGGCGATTATCGCAGAGTTTTTGCGCCGCCCGACCATCATCCGTCTTTCAAAACACCGGCGAAAACCGGATAATGAAGGCTACTGGAGCCCACTCATGCGAAATTATCTGCACCTGCTGGTTCTTGCCGCCGCGCTGGCACTGCCAGCCGCAGCACAGGACAAATCAAAGGCGCAACCAATCCCGGAACCACCGCCTCCGCCGCCGGGCTTCGAACTCGATCCGGCACTGGAACCGCAGGTGACGATCCGCAAACGCGGCGACGACACCATCGAAGAATATCGCATCGCCGGCAAGCTCTACATGGTCAAGGTGACGCCGCCCGGCGGTCGTCCGTATTACATGATCGACGAACGCGGCGACGGCAAGTTTGCGCGCCAGGAAGCCCACGACAGCGGCATCCGGCCGCCGATGTGGGTCATACATTCGTTCTGACGAACGGATCCGGTTTGCAACGCTGCTAAGCGGCGCGTTTACGCGCCACCCGTCCCTGCCATGTCTGTTTTCACTCCCGTAACCGCCGATGAATTGCGCCACTGGCTGCAGGACTACGCCGTCGGCGAGTTGATCGACCTGCACGGCATCTCCGCCGGCATCGAGAACACCAATTATTTTGTTACCACCAGCGGCGGCCGTTACGTGCTGACGCTGTTTGAAAAACTCACCGCGCAGGAACTGCCGTTTTATCTGAACCTGATGGCACACCTTGCCGAGCGCGATGTGCCGAGTGCGCATCCTGTAGCCAATCGCGCCGGCAGCTACCTCGGCAGTTTGAACGGCAAGCCGGCGGCACTGGTGGCGCGCCTCGAAGGCCGGGATGTCACCACGCCCACTGCCGCGCAATGCGCAGCGGTCGGCAGCGTAATGGCGAAGCTCCATCTCGCGGGGCAGTCATACGCAACCGCCATGGACAATCCGCGCGGGCCAAAATGGTGGAAAGCCGCACTCCCCGACATTCTGCCGTTCGTGCCGGCAGCAGAATCTGCTCTGCTGACAGAGGAAGTGCGCTTCCAGTCGCTGTACCGCTTCTCCGACCTGCCACGCGGCGCGATCCATGCCGACCTGTTCCGCGACAACGTTCTCTTTTCCGGAGACCGGGTCGCCGGCGTCATCGATTTCTATTTCGCCTGCACCGATGCATGGCTCTACGACATCGCCATCGCCGTCAATGACTGGTGCAGCACGGCTGACGGCGGGCTCGATGCGGCACTCACGCGCGCATTCATCGATGCCTATGCCGCGGTGCGGCCGTACACGCCGATCGAGCGCGGCGCATGGCCGGTCATGCTGCGTGCCGGCGCACTGCGCTTCTGGGTGTCCCGGCTCTATGACTACCACCTGCCCCGTCCCGGCGAGCTGACTCATGCCAAGAACCCGGAGCACTTCCGCAGCATTCTGGAACGGCGCATCCGCGACGAACACGACCTGCCCGCCCTGATCCCCTGACATCCGCATCAACAGCGCGCCTATAATTGCGTCATCAAGTACAGGAGTAACACGCCGATGGAAGCACGCACTGTGGCAGCGAACCGGGGCTGGCAATGGATCGTCGAAGGCTTTCGCATGTTCCGCGTACATCCGCTGACCTGGATCGCCGTGGTGGTCGTCATGCTGCTGATCTGGGTGGCATCGGCGATGATCCCGCTGCTGGGCGCGCTGGCCATCAATTTGGTTTCACCGGTATTTTTCGCCGGACTGATGATCGCCTGTCGTAGCGCTGATGAGGGTGGAGAACCCGAAGTGGCCCAGTTGTTCAGCGCGTTCAAGACCCACGCCACGCCACTGGTCACTGTGGGCGGCATATACCTGGCCGGCAACATCATCGCCGTGGGTGTAGTGTTCATGGTCGCGGGCGGCTCAGCGTTACCGACCATCCTGTCGCAATCAGCCGGTGATATTGAATCTGTCAGGGCCGCGGTGCGCGGTCTGACTCTGGGCGTCACCATCGGCATGGCCGTGTTTCTGCCGGTACTGATGGCCGTCTGGTTTGCGCCGTTGCTGATCGTGTTCCACGACATGCCGCCGGTGGCTGCCATGAAACGCTCCATCGCTGCATGCTGGCAGAACACGCTGCCGTTTCTGGTCTACGGCGTGGTCGGCATCGTGCTGTCGATTGCCGCGTTCCTGCCGCTGATGCTGGGCTTCATCGTACTGTTGCCGGTGCTGGTGTGCTCGATCTATGCCAGCTACAAGGACATCTTCCCGGCTGTCACTGCGCCGCCGGATGCCACCACCCCGCCACCATACCAGGCGCCCTAATATCAATAATTAATTGATTTTATTGATACTTTAAACCGCAGTGAGCTTGGCGTATTCGAGCATCAGCCACTTCGGTCCCGAATCCCTGAAATTCACCTGTACGCGGGCGTCGGCGCCGCCGCCCTCCGCATTGATGATCACACCGGCGCCGAACTTGGCGTGCGTCACAGCCTGACCGATGCGCCACGGTGAATCGCGGGTCTGCATCAGCGGTGCGGTGGACGGGCCACGGGTGCCGGCGCGCGCCACACCGTAAGCCGGCTGATCCTGCCGCATGGCGGTTGAACCCGGGACCTGACGCAGGTGATTCACCCGGCTCAACAAGGTCTCCGGCAGTTCCCTGAAAAAACGCGACGGCACGTTGTAGCGCGTCTGCCCGTGCAGCATGCGGCTTTGCGCCAGCAGCAGGTAGAGACGGCGGCGCGCCCGCGTCAGTGCGACATACATCAGCCGTCGCTCTTCTTCGACGCCTTCCGCCTCGGTCATGCTGTTCTCGTGCGGGAACAGTCCTTCCTCGAGTCCGGTGATGAACACCGCGTAAAACTCCAGACCCTTGGCTGAATGCACGGTCATCAGTTGCAATGCATCAGCACCGGCTTCGGCCTGATGCTCGCCGGCCTCCAGTGCGGCGTGCGCAAGAAAGGCCGTGAGTTCGTCCATCTCTTCCGGCGGCGCACCTTCCGCAGGGATCTGCGTCGCGCGTTCGTCCACAAACACCGCGGCGGCGTTGACCAGTTCGTCGAGGTTTTCCAGCCGGTCGGCACCTTCCTTCTCATTGCGGTAATGCGCTTTCAGACCGCTGTGTTCGATGACATGGGCGAATACTTCCGGCAGCGGCAAGCCGGCGGTGGCAATGCGCATGGCCTCGATCATCTTCACAAACGCGGCAATGCTCGCCGCCGCCCGGCCCGACAGCGTATTGGCGCAGGCAGCGGCCCACAGATTCATGCCCGCTTCTTTCGCCATGCCCTGCAACTGTTCCAGGCTGCGATTGCCGATGCCCCGCGTCGGAAAATTGATGATCCTGAGCAGCGCACCGTCGTCTTCCTGATTGGCGACCAGTCGCAGATAGGCCAGAGAGTGCTTGATTTCCTGGCGCTCGAAAAAGCGCAGGCCGCCGTAAACGCGATACGGCATGCCCGCCGTGAACAACGCATGCTCCAGCACCCGCGACTGCGCGTTGGAGCGGTAGAGCACCGCCATGTCGGCAAGCCGCGCGCCCTCGGCTTTCAGCGTGCGCACTTCATCCACGACGTAGGCTGCTTCTTCGTAATCCGAAGCCGCTTCAAACACCCGCAGCGGCTCCCCCTTGGCGGCATCGGTCCACAGACTCTTGCCCAGGCGCTTGCGGTTGTGCGAAATCAGCGCATTGGCGGCATCGAGGATGTTGCCGTGGGAGCGGTAGTTCTGCTCGAGCTTGATGACTTTTTCGACATGGAAGTCACGCTGCAGCTCCTGCATGTTGGCGGTCGATGCGCCGCGCCAGCCGTAGATCGACTGGTCGTCATCGCCGACTGCAAATATCGCATTCTGCTGTCCGGCCAGCAATTGCAGCCAGCGGTACTGCAGGCGGTTGGTGTCCTGGAATTCGTCAACCAGAATATGGCGGAAGCGGCTGACATAATGCTCGCGCAGGTTTTCATTGCGTGCCAGCAGCTCGTAGGCGCGCAGCAGCAATTCGGCGAAATCGACCACACCCTCGCGCTGGCACTGGCGGTCGTACTCGGCATAGAACTCGACCATGCGTCGCGAGAAATCGTCGTAGGGTTCCACCTTGTCGGCGCGCTTACCTTCGTCCTTTTGCGCGGCAATGAACCACTGTGCCTGACGCGGCGGATAACGCTCCTCGTCAACGTTCATGGCTTTCATCAGGCGTTTCACCAACGCCAGCTGGTCCTGGGTATCGAGTATCTGAAACAGCTGCGGCAGGCCCGCCTCGCGATAATGGGTGCGCAGCAGACGATTGCACAGGCCGTGAAAAGTGCCCACCCACATGCCGCGGGTGTTGATCGGCAGCATTGCCGACAGCCGGATCATCATCTCCTTCGCCGACTTGTTGGTGAATGTCACCGCCAGCACATTCATCGGGCTCACCCGACCCGTCTGGATCAGCCAGGCCATGCGCGTGGTCAGCACACGCGTCTTGCCGCTGCCGGCGCCGGCGAGTATCAGCGCAGACTGGTGCGGCAGCGTCACCGCTTCAAGTTGCTGTTCGTTAAGTCCGGAGAGGAACGCCGGGGTGGCAGGCGAGTCAGGAATCATCACTGGATGCGGATTGAGCGAAATGCATTATACGTGAGCTGCAACAGCAACCTCTGCACAGAGGGCGGAGCAAAAGCGGTTGCGGATATAATCACGCCTTTTCCGGATACCCCGAGAAATCAGCATCATGCAGCAAAAATACAATCCGCAGGTCATCGAGCGCGACGCACAGAAATTCTGGGACGATGCGGAGACCTTTCGCGCCGTCGAGAGCGGGACCAAACCCAAATATTACTGCCTGTCGATGTTTCCGTACCCGTCCGGCAAGCTGCACATGGGCCATGTGCGCAATTACACGATCGGCGATGTGCTGACGCGTTACCACCGCATGAAGGGCTACAACGTACTGCAACCCATGGGCTGGGACGCCTTCGGCCTGCCGGCGGAGAACGCGGCCATGGCCAACGGCGTACCGCCGGCGAAATGGACATACGACAACATCGCCTACATGCGGCAGCAACTGAAATCGCTGGGTTTCGCCATCGACTGGAGCCGCGAACTGGCCACCTGCAAGCCGGAGTACTACCGCTGGAACCAGTGGCTGTTCCTGCGCATGCTGGAACAAGGTATTGCTTACAAAAAGACGCAGGTCGTCAACTGGGATCCGGTGGACCAGACCGTGCTCGCCAACGAACAGGTGATCGACGGCAAGGGCTGGCGCACCGGTGCCGCCATTGAAAAAAGAGAAATTCCCGGTTACTACTTTGCCATCACCCGCTACGCCGACGAGCTGCTGTCGGCACTGGATACGCTGCCGGGCTGGCCTGATCGCGTCAAGGCCATGCAGGCGAACTGGATCGGCAAGAGTTACGGCGTGCGTTTCGCATTCCCGTACACGCTGGACGGCAAGGCCGAAAAGCTGTGGGTGTTCACCACCCGCGCCGACACCATCATGGGCGTCACCTTCGTCGCCGTTGCCGCCGAGCATCCGCTGGCCACGCGTGCCGCGCGGGACAATCCCAAGCTCGCGGCATTCATTGCCGAATGCAAAAGCGGTTCGGTGATGGAAGCCGACATGGCGACAATGGACAAAAAGGGGATGCCGACAGGCCTCTTTGTCGAGCATCCGCTTTCAGCTGAAAAAATCGAAGTCTGGGTCGGCAACTATGTGCTGATGGGTTACGGCGAAGGCGCGGTGATGGCGGTGCCGGCGCATGACGAACGCGATTTTCATTTCGCCAACAAATACCGATTGCCCATCAAACAGGTCATTGACGTCGCCAGCCAGACTTTCTCCAACCATGCCTGGCAGGATTGGTATGCCGACAAGGAGCATGGCGTCTGCAAGGACTCCGGCAAATACGACAATCTGGCTTATGCAGCGGCCGTCGACGCCATCGCCGCCGACCTTGCCGCCAAAGGCTTGGGCGAGAAGCAGGTGCTCTACCGCCTCCGCGACTGGGGCGTCTCGCGCCAGCGTTACTGGGGCTGCCCGATTCAGATCATTCATTGCACCACCTGCGGCGACGTGCCGGTGCCGGACCAGGACCTGCCGGTGGTGCTGCCTGAAGACTGCGTGCCCGACGGC
>JBBKXO010000025.1:0-8234 GCA_037969525.1 Burkholderiales bacterium
TGCCGCTGCCGCGCCGGATGTGGGCTGGTGGTCGCATCGATTTCCGCCGGCCCGTGAGGATCGGCGAACACATCAGCCGCGAATCTGAAATTGTGTCAGTCGAAGCAAAAGCAGGTCAAAGCGGCAGCCTGGTATTTGTCATGGTGCGCCATACCGTAACTGCCGGCGGCGAGGTGGCAATCGTCGAAGAACACGACATCGTCTATCGCGACGCGGCCAAACCAGGGGAGGCTCCGCCGCGCGGCAAGACTGCACCGACTGCTGCTGCCTGGCGGCGGGAACTAAAAACCGACGCAGCCACGCTGTTCCGTTATTCGGCGCTGATCTTCAACGCCCACCGCATCCATTACGACATCGATTACTGCCGCGACACCGAAGGTTACCCGGGCCTGATCGTGCATGGCCCGCTGCAGACGACGCTGCTGCTGGATCTGTGCCGGCGTAGCGATCCACGTCCAGTGCGTACGCTCGATTACCGCGCGACCCACCCGGTGTTCCATCAGGAAACGTTCAGCGTCAACGGCCAGCCGGCAGCTGACGATAACTCGGTGGAGCTGTGGACAGCGAACGCCGCCGGCTGCTACGCGATGCGTGGCACAGCGACGTTCTAATCAGACGCAGCGATCTACAAGCCCTACTGCCCCGGCGTCGCGCTGATCTTGTGAATCGACAGGTCGGAGCCGTTGAATTCCTGCTCGCGGTCCAACCGAATACCGACCATGACCTTCAATGCGCCATACACGATGAATCCACCGACCAGCGCAACCACCACACCCAAGCCGGTGCCTATCAATTGCGCGGTGAAACTGACACCGCCGAGACCGCCCAGCGCCTTGGATCCGAATATGCCGCAGGCGATACCACCCCAGACGCCGCACAGGCCGTGCAACGGCCACACGCCGAGCACATCGTCGATTTTCAAACGATTTTGCGTCAGCGTGAACATGTAAACAAACAATGCGCCCGCCACGCCACCCGTCGCCAGTGCGCCCACCGGATGCATGACGTCTGAACCGGCGCAAACCGCGACCAGCCCGGCCAGCGGACCATTGTGGACAAAGCCCGGGTCATTGCGACCGACGATCAGTGCGGCCACGATGCCACCTGACATGGCCATCAGTGAGTTGACGGCCACCAGCCCTGAAATCTTGTCGACAGTCTGCGCCGACATCACATTGAAGCCGAACCAGCCGACGGTCAGTATCCAGGCCCCCAGCGCCAGAAACGGTATGCTCGAAGGCGGGTGCGCGGAGATCACGCCTTCCTTCGAATAACGGCCGAGCCGCGGCCCCAGCAACAGCACTGCAGCCAGCGCCAGCCACCCACCCATGGCATGCACCACCACTGAACCCGCGAAGTCATGAAACTTGGCGCCGGTGGTGGCTTCGATCCACGGCTGTATGCCATAGCGGTCATTCCACGCGATGCCCTCGAAGAACGGATAAATCAGACCGACGATCAATGCGGTCGCCACCAGTTGCGGATAGAACCGCGCTCGCTCGGCGATACCGCCGGATATGATCGCCGGCACCGCTGCGGCAAATGTCAGCAGGAAGAAGAACTTGGTGATCTCGAAGCCGCTTTTCTCCGCGAGTTGCTCGGCACCGACCATGAACGACACACCGTAGGCCACGCCATAACCGACAAAGAAATAGACGATGGTGGAAACGGCAAAGTCACAGAGGATCTTGACCAGCGCATTGACTTGATTTTTGCTGCGCACCGTGCCGACTTCCAGAAACGCGAAGCCCGAGTGCATGGCCAGCACCATGATCGCGCCCAGCAGGATGAACAACGTATCGGTACTGATTTTGACGGCTTCCATTTGCTTCTCCCCCAAAAATTAATCCAGCACATGCAAGCAATACCTGTTCCTGAATTCAACCCGTTGTTTTATAAGGAATTAACATCTCCAGATCGAGGTTGAAGGCACTGATGTGGTGCAAAATACAATTAGTTGCACTATACCGGTGCCGTCGACCATGGCGGTAAATACCCGTGGTTGGCACTTCCACCGATTGTGCAGATATCAGGTAAATCATTGAATATTAAAGAAGAACTAAGTATATTCACCTCCTATGCCCACTGCTCCAGCCGCTAAAATTCAAGGCGATCGCCCACTGACACTGACGCAGGTTATCAGTGACCTGATCGCCGACCAGCTGATCCCAAAAGATGATGCGGAAAAGTTGGTGGCAAACCGCCGCTATAGCCGCACCGAAGAGCATCCACTGGTCATCATCGCCGACCAGAAATGGAAAGACCCGCGCAATCCACGCAAGCTGCTCAGCCTTGAAACGCTGACACAGTGGCTCGCCGAAAAATCCACCCTGCCCTACCTGCACATCGATCCGTTCAAGATCGACTTCACTGCGGCGACCAAGGTCATGTCCAACGCCTACGCGGCGCGCTACAAGATCCTGCCGGTCAGCGTCACCACCCGCGAAGCCACCATCGCCACCGCCGAGCCCTGGGTGCGCGGCTGGGAAGATTCGCTGAAACAGGTGCTGCATCTGGACATCAAGCGCGTGGTTGCCAACCCGATCGATATCCAGAACTACATCGTCGAGTTCTACAACCTCGCGCGCTCGGTCAAAGGCGCCGCCGACAAGGACAAGGGTGCAGCGTCCGACATCGCCAATTTCGAGCAACTGGTGCAACTCGGGCGCAGTGGCCAGCTGGACGCCAACGACCAGCACGTCGTCCACATCTGCGACTGGCTGTTCAACTACGCGTTCGAGCAACGCGCCAGCGACATTCATATGGAACCGCGGCGCGACGCCGGCAATGTCCGTTTCCGCATCGACGGCGTGTTGCACCAGGTCTATCAGATACCGACGCCGGTGATGGTCGCCATGACCTCCCGCATCAAGGTACTGGGGCGCATGGATGTCGTTGAAAAACGCCGCCCGCAGGACGGCCGCCTGAAAACCGTGACCCCCGACGGTGCCGAGGTCGAATTGCGGCTGTCGACCATGCCCACCGCATTCGGCGAAAAAATGGTGATGCGGATATTCGATCCGGAGAACCTGGTCAAGGATTACAAGGAACTCGGTTTTTCCGACGAAGAAGAAAAAAAATGGAAGAATATTTCCAATTCGCCCCACGGCATCATCCTGGTTACCGGCCCCACCGGGTCCGGCAAGACCACGACACTGTATTCAACGCTCAAGGAACTCGCCAAGCCCGATGTCAACGTGTGTTCGGTCGAAGACCCGATCGAGATGGTGGAGCCCGCCTTCAACCAGATGCAGGTGCAGACCGCCATCGGCGTTAATTTTGCCTCAGGCATACGCACACTGATGCGCCAGGACCCTGACATCATCATGGTCGGCGAGATCCGCGACCTTGAAACCGCGGAAATGGCCATCCAGGCCGCACTGACCGGTCATCTGGTGCTGTCCACGCTGCACACCAACGATGCGCCCGCCGCAGTCAGCCGGCTGCTTGACCTCGGCGTGCCACCTTACCTGCTGCAATCGACCCTGCTCGGCGTCATGGCACAGCGGCTGGTGCGCACGCTGTGTCCGCACTGCAAGACCAAGCATGACTACGACGATGATTCGTGGAACGGGCTGGTTGCGCCATGGAAAGCGGCCAATCCCAAAGGCGCGACGTACATCAACGCCGGCTGCCTTGAATGCCGCATGACCGGTTACATGGGCCGCATCGGCGTTTATGAAATGATGAGCATGTCGCCGACGCTGCGCGAGCGGGTCGTTGCCGCAGCCGACCTCGACGCCCTGCGTGAGGCTGCCATGAAGGACGGCATGAAACCGTTGCGCATCAGCGGCGCCATGAAAATCGCCGCCGGCCTGACCACCATCGACGAAATCATGAAAGTCGCGCCACCTCCCGGTGGTGACCGCCGCAAACAGCCGCGTTAGGGCCGCACCGCAAGAACCGGGTCGCCAATACCGGCCGGCCGGTTATATGCTGGCGACCATGGACAATTCAGCCACGGCAAGCCAGGACTATTCGCGCATCGCCCGCGCCATCGCCTGGCTGCGGGAACATTCCGCCGGGCAGCCCGATCTTGCCAGCGCCGCACGACATGCGGGTCTCAGCGATGCGCATTTCCAGCGCCTGTTCACGCGCTGGGCCGGTGTCAGCCCCAAGCGTTTCCTGCAATTCCTCACTATTGAAGATGCCAAGCGGCGCCTCGCCGACACCCGCAATACGCTGGAGCTCTCTGCCGACATCGGCCTGTCGGGTTCAGGGCGATTGCATGACTTGTTTGTAGCACTCGAAGCCATGTCGCCGGGTGAGGCGCGCCTCGGTGGTGCCGGACTGGAGATCCGCCATGGCCTGCATGACACGCACTTCGGCACGGCGTTGATCGCGACGACCGTGCGTGGCATCTGCGCGCTGCATTTTGTCGAATCCGGCAACACCGGCACGGCGCTGTTGCGCCAGGCCTGGCCCGGCGCACGGCTGATGCACGACCCGACAACGACTGACGCAATCGCGCGGCGCATCTTCGCGCCACTGGCAGGCGCGTCGCGGCAACCACTCGCCGTACTTGTCAAAGGCACCAATTTCCAGATCCAGGTGTGGCGCGCCCTGCTGGCACTGCCCGCGGGTGGCGTGACGACTTACGGCGACCTTGCGCAGGCGATGGATAAACCGGCGGCGGCGCGCGCCGTCGGCACCGCGATCGGCGCCAATCCCATTGCCTACCTGATACCCTGCCACCGCGTGATCCGCGCCACCGGTGCATTGACCGGCTATCTCTGGGGAACCGCTCGCAAGAGTGCGATGCTGGCTTGGGAAGCCGCGCAGTCAGGCGAGCGCCAGCAGCCCCTGTAATCCCGTCTCGCCGGCGATGCGCTTGAGGTCGGCAATCGTATCGTCCGGGAACTCGAGGCCCTCCTTGCGGTTGCGCGCGTCATTGCGCGCCTCCATCTCACCGGGATAAAACACTTCGTCGTACCCTTGCGCCAGCGGCACTGACTTGATCTCGGCGACGAACTGTTCCATGCGTGCATTGAACTGCGCCAGCGGCTGCATGGCCTCAATGTTGATCGCGATGATGAAATGACCGCAGTTGCTTTTTTCCGCGGTCTTGTACGGACTGTGCACCGCTGACAGAAAGCCGCTGCCGGTCAGCACGCCGGACATCATGTCCACCATCGCCGCAATCGCGTAACCCTTGTGCCCTGCCATTGGCAGGATGATGCCGTCGATGGCCGCCTGCGGATCAGTGGTCGGCACACCGTCGCTGGTGATGGCCCAGCCTTCGGGTATGGGCTGGCGTTTGTTGCGCGCAAGATAAATCTTGCCGCGCGCCACACCCGTGTTCGCCATGTCCACTACAAACGGCGCATGGCAACCCGCCGGCGCCGCAATCGACCACGGATTGGTGCCGACGATTTTTTTACGCCCGCCCCAGGGCGCCATCGCCGGCCCGCCGTTGGATGTCAGCATCATCACGCAGCCGGCGCGCGCACCCATCAGCGTGTAATACATGCAGGTGCCGAAATGATTGGACATGCGCACGCCGACTGCGGCGATGCCATGTACTTTAGCGCGCTTGATAGCCTCTTCTGCCGCCAGTTTCGTCAGCACATGACCAACGCCGTCGTGGCCGTCGATGACGGCCAGCCCGCCGGCATCCACCACAAACTCCGGCGTTGTCACCGGATTCATCACCTTGTTGCGCAAGCGGTCCAGGTACCAGCCCAGGCGCAGCACGCCGTGCGATTGATGTCCCCACAGATCGGCCTGCACCAGCGTGTCGGCGATCAGCTGCGCATCCGTTTCGGGCACGCCCTGCGCGGCATAGACCGCCGTGGCAAAATCGAGCAGTCGCGCGGGATCAACGGTTGCACCGGACATGATTGAGTTTCCACTGGGTTAATCCGCTGATTCTAGATTACATGGACCACGCCATTCCACTCACAGACCGCCATCCGGAATCCCCATGAAACCATCACTGCAACCCGGCCTGAGTCACCAGCTCAAATTCACCGTGCCGCCGAACAAGACGGTGCCACACCTGTATCCCGAATCGGAAATGTTTCAGCAGATGCCGCCGGTGTTCGCCACCGGTTACATGGTCGGACTGATGGAATGGGCGTGCATCGAGGCCATACGCCCGCACCTCGACTGGCCGCGCGAGCAGTCGCTGGGTACGCAGGTTAATTTCTCGCACTTGGCGGCAACACCGCCGGGGCTGACCGTGACCGTCGACGTAACACTGGACCGAATTGACGGCCGGCGCCTGTTTTTTGCGGTGACTGCGCACGACGGCATCGACCAGATCACCGCGGGCACTCACGAACGGGTCATCATCGACGCTGCACGGTTCAACGCAAAACTGGCAGCGAAGCAGCCCGGGGCAACTTCATAACTTCAATTCCAGGCAGGTGCTGTTGATCGGCGTGTTGTCGTAATAGGCCTTACAGCGCACGAAACCCAGTTCCCGGTAGAGCCGCGTCGCCACTTCCATCTGTGGCAGAGTGTCCAGCACCATGCGTGCATAGCCGGCGCTGCGCGCAAACGCGATGGCCTGCTCTGCCAGTCGCCGACCCAGTTTTGTCCCGCGATATTGCGCTCGCAAGTACAAGCGCTTCATTTCACAGCGCCCCGCATCCAGCGGTCGCACGCCGACGCAGCCGGCCACTTCACCGTTGACGCGTGCCAGCAGCAGCGTGCCCGCCGGCGCCGCATAACCGCCGGGCAGGCCCTCAATCTCGGTATCGAAGTCCTGGAAACACAGATTGAAATTCAGCGAGCCTGCGTATTCCAGGAACAGGTCGCGCACGGCATCGAGATCCGGACCCGGTGCTGCGACCATGATGCTGTCCATACCAGTTGGCACGACTCAGTTTGCGCGACTGAGCAGCCGCATGCCGCGATCCAGCCCGTCGATGGTCAGCGGAAACATACGGTCACCCATCAACTGCCGGGTAATGGCGATCGACTCGTGGTAATTCCACACCGCTTCGGGCTGCGGATTGAGCCAGATCGCGCGCGAGTACACCTGCAGCGCGCGCTGCAGCCATAGCGCGCCCGGTTCCTCATTGCTGTGTTCCACGCTGCCGCCGGGATAGGTGATTTCGTAGGGACTCATCGTTGCATCACCAACGAAAATCAGCTTGTAGTCGTGCGGATAGGTGTGTAGCACATCCCAGGTCGCCATGCGCTCGGTGGCGCGGCGGCGGTTGTCCTTCCACACGCGCTCGTAGAGAAAATTGTGGAAATAGAAATATTCCAGATGCTTGAACTCGGTACGCGTCGCCGAGAACAACTGCTCGCAGACGCGGATGTGGTCATCCATCGACCCGCCGATGTCGAGGAACAGCAGCACCTTCACCGCATTGTGCCGCTCCGGCACCATTTTCAGATCCAGCCAGCCGGCGTTTTTCGCCGTGGAACGGATGGTGTCTTCCATGTCGAGCTCTTCCGGCGCCCCGGTGCGCGCGAACTTGCGCAACTTGCGCAACGCCACCTTGATGTTGCGCGTGCCCAGTTCCACTGAATCGTCGAGATTCCTGAACTCACGCTGATCCCACACTTTCACCGCGCGGCGGTGGCGCGATTCGTGCTGTCCGATGCGTATGCCCTCGGGGTTGTAGCCGTAGGCGCCGAATGGACTGGTGCCGCCCGTGCCGATCCACTTGCTGCCGCCCTGGTGCCGGCCTTTTTGTTCTTCGAGGCGCTTTTTCAGCGTCTCCATCAATTGTTCCCAGCCGCCCAGAGACTGGATCAGCTTTTTCTCTTCCTCGGTCAGGTTGTTTTCAACCAGCTTGCGCAGCCACTCTTCGGGAATCACTGCCGCTGCTGCGTCGATGCCGACCACGCCCTTGAAGTACGCCGCGAACACCAGGTCGTAGCGGTCGAAGAACTTTTCATCCTTGACCAGGCAGGTGCGCGCAAGGAAATAAAAATCCTCGACATTGCCGAAGGCAACCTGCTTCTCCAGTGCCTCGACCAGCATCAGAAACTCCTTGATCGATGCCGGCACGCCGCCCTGGCGCAGCTTCAGAAAAAATTCAATCAGCATTTTGCGCAACCACTTGCGTTCCGGAACGCCAAGTTCGCGTCAGGACGCGAAGCAGACGCGCGAGGACACCGGAGTTTACCGAATATGTAAATGAGGATGGCCGAGTGCGGCTGCGACAAAGTCATGGCGCGAAATCGGCGTTACGTTTTCCGCCGCGACATGAACACCAACCGTTCAAACAAATGCACGTCCTGCTCGTTTTTAATCAGCGCGCCGTGCAGCGGCG
>JBBKXO010000026.1:0-5843 GCA_037969525.1 Burkholderiales bacterium
CACGTCGCCCTGCGCCATGGCCTGCACCAGCACGCCGCTGATGCGGGCATCCGCCTTGTAGCGTTTGGCATTCGTGACCAACGATGCAAAAGCCTCGCGCACGGCCGCATCATCAGCGAGGTTCAACACCACGCCCTGGGCTTCGGTCTTGTGCAGGATGTTGGGTGATTCAATCTTGAGCGCCACTGGATAACCCAGCGCCTGAGCTGCTGTGACGGCGGCATCTGCCGTGCTCGCCAAACGTGCTTCTGCGGTCTGCACGCAGCAGGACTGCAGCAAGGCCTGCCCTTCCAGGCTGGCCACGGCACCGACTGCAACCGGCAGCGCGAGTTTGGGTAATACCAGAGCGGCGCGGGCCTGCTGGTCAGTGAGCCAGTTGCGTCGTGCTGCGGCGTAGCGCACCAGTGCCGAGACGGCATCCACAGCGGGCTCAGCGCCGCGCAGCACGGCGATGCCCGCTGCTCGTAATTTGGCGAGCGCGGCTTCGGGTGCGGCAACCCAGCAAACCACCCAAGGTTTTGTAGCTATATTGTTGATTTTATTGAATATTTCTATCAACCGCTCAACGTGTCCATCCATCAGTTGCAGCCACACGATGCCGATGTGTACGGCGGGATCGGCCATGACGATGCGCACGCTGTCGAACAGCAGTTGGGGATTGGCGACGAATTGTCCGGTGACATCGACTGGATTGCCGGTGGTGCCGAATGCCGGGATGACCTTGGACAACGCATCGCGCGTCTGCGGCGAGAGTTCCGCAACCTGCAGCCCCATCTCCTCCGCGCGATCAGCCATCAGTACACCCGCGCCACCGGACTGGGTGACAATGCCCAGACCGCGTCCTTCCGGCAACTGGCAGGCACTCAGCACTTCTACAATGTCGAGCATGTGCTCTTCATTGCGCGCGCGGGTGATACCCAGTCCGCGGATCACGCCGTCGAACACGGCATCCATGCCAGCGAGTGCGCCGGTATGGGATGCCGCGGCTTTGGCGCCCGCAGCGGTACGCCCGACCTTGGTCAATGTCAATGGTTTGCCCAAGGCCAGCGCATGTTCGCCCAGAAACTTGAGTCCCGTTCCATCACGCACGCCTTCGACATAACCGGCGCCGACGCGGATGCGCTCGTCGTCAAGCACAGCGCGCATCATTTGCACGAAATCGATATCGCATTCGTTGCCGGTATTGATGAAATAGCCGAGTCCCAGCGCGCGCCGTCTTGCCAGTGCGGCAATGGCCGTGCCAAAGGCGCCGGACTGGGTGACAAAGCCCACCGGTCCCGCCGGCGTCGGTCCCTCGGCAAACTGGCCGAAAGTGGCGATGACCTGGTCAAAGGCGTTGATCAGACCGAGACAGTTGGGTCCACACAGCCTGAGTCCGGACTCGCGGGCGGCGTCCGCCACTTCGCGCTCCAGCTGACGCCCGGCGGCGCCCATTTCGGCAAATCCAGAGCTGAAGATGACGGCGGCGCGACAGCCGCGTTGTGCCAACGCGCGCACTGTGGCCAGCACCTGCTGTGCCGGCACGGCGATGACCGCGAGATCCGGCGTTTCGGGCAGCGCGGCAACATCGGGATAACAGCGCAGGCCGGCGATGACTTCATACTTCGGGTTCACCGGGAAAATACGACCGGCATAACCCTTCTGCTGCAGGAAGTGCAAAGTGCGGCCGTTGACTTTGGCTGGATCTGCGGATGCGCCGAGTATGGCAATTGACCGGGGACTAAGTAAGGCCTGCAGACTGCTCATGGGTTCGTATTGTGAAATTTTAGGACCGGCATTTGTATTGGTATTTTCCACGGCGCGATCGGATTACACCACAACAGCGCAGCGCACATGTAGATGCAGTAGCGACTGGGCAACATCGCCGGATGCCCGGTGCTATATGGGAATGCGCCGTGATTCGGGTTAAATCTGGCGCAGCCAGCGCTGGTTCTGTTCCAATTGAATCAGGTCAGCGAGGGTATGCGCGTTGCTGGCTATGGCGCGGGCCAGGACTATCTGTAACAGCTGGGCTGTGGCTACGGCGTCGGCCAGTGCATTGTGCCGCGCGTCGTTTTCGATGCCAAAGCGCCGCAGCCAGCTGTCGAGTCCCTGTTCGGGCATGGCCTTGTCAGGCTCATTGAACAGCGCAGGCGCCAGATAGGCCAGATCCAGCCAGGCGTTGGATGTAGTGCATCCCAGAGCGTCCTTGCCGGCACGATCAATCATCATGCGATCGAAACCGGCATGAAATCCGATCAGCGGCGCATTCCCTGCGTATTCAAGAAATCTCAGCATCGCAGCTGCCGGCTGCTGCCCTGCCAGCTGCGTCGTACCGTCGATGCCGTGTATCAGAATGTTGGCGCGTGTACTGGGCTGCTGCTGGCACACCACGGCATCGAAGCCGCTGGCCATACGGATTTTGCCGTTTGCTACGGTGACTGCGCCTATCGAAATCAGTCGATCGGAAAACGGGTTGAGACCCGTGGTCTCCACGTCGGCCACCACGAAGTGCATCGCTTTCAGCGGACTGGTATCGGGAATGGCCGGCAGTGATTGGTACGCAGCCAGTGCCAGGGTCTGCTCGGCGTCCAGTACAGGCGCCTGTCGAAACAGCCGGCGCAGCCAGTTCATGCCGGCGGACTCATAGCTGATAGTCCAGTGCGAGGCGGCTTTGCAGTTTGCCGGCCTGGCGCAGGCTCTCCTTCAGTATGCGTCGGTCTACTTCATTGAGCTGACCCGGATCAATCCGGTTGGCGCCCTGCAGGGTGACATCTACCGCGATCTGGCTACGGAGTCGCAATGCCTGCAGAAAGAAGAAAGCATCGGTGAGTGAGTCAATTTCGGTGGCGGGCATATTGAGCGTGGTTCCGGCCTGGCGCAGGCGCTGCGCCGTGCTGGTATGCGTCACGCCGGCGGCCAATGCGAGCACGCGCGCTGCGTCGGTAAACAGCCGGGCTCCGGATTTTTTCAGATCCATGGTGCCGCGGTATTTCCCTTCACGCTCCGTGACAAAGTCACTGATGATGCCCAGCGGAGGACGCGTTTCGACGGCAAAGAGTGCGAGTTGGCGCTGGAATTGCCTGTTGCCCTGAGCCAATGACGACAAATGCGCCTGCAGATTAAGCGCCAGCCCGGTTTCACCATGTACTGCCCGGAAATCGAAAAAAATAACGGCATTGAGCAGCGCCTGCGGATTGGTGTTGGCAATCCAGGAGTCGAAAGTCGACCGCCACTCGGCAAGACTCAGACACCACTGCGGATTGCCGGCCATAATGTTTCCGGTGCACAGCGGGAAACCGCAGGTGTCGAGCGCGCGATTGACAGCCTGAGTGAACGGCAACAAGCGTTCGCGCGCGGCATCGGGACTATCACTGGTGCTTTCAAAGATGAGTCCGTTGTCCTGGTCGGTACTGATGGTTTGCTCAAAACGGCCTTCACTGCCGAATGCCAGCCAGCACCAGCGCAGGCCATCCAACCGGAAGCGGCGGCTTTCGATGTCGAGCACTTGCCGCGTCAGCGCATCATTCAATGTGGAAATGATCAGCGTCAGCTGTTCGGCAGCCACCCCCTGCCCCAGCAGGGTACGCGCCAGCTGATGAATATCGTCTGCCGCTGCACGCAATTTATCAATAGTCTGCGCATTGCTGATGATGCGGTTTATCCCGCGTACGCTGACTCTCTGCAACGCAAACAAGTCGCGTTCGGTGACGACGCCTATCACCCGCTTGCCGTCGCAAACGGGGATGTGGCGAATGCCGCGGCTGGCAATCAGCAGGGCGGCGTCGTACGCGCTGTCCTCCGCCGGCAGTATCAGCGGATCCGGCGTCATGACATCACTGATCGGTCGTTCAAGGCTGTGCTGCACCAGAGCAACACGGTCCAGCACATCGTGACGGGTGAAAATGCCCAGAGGATGACCATCATCACTGGTGATCAGCACGGATCCGACGTTATCGTCGCGCATGGTGCGCAGGACCTCACCCACTGGCGTCTGTGGCGTGCAAGTGACAGGCGCGCGCGTCACCAGTGAGCGCAGCGTGCGGTTCATGGTCTGCTGCTCGCCAGTTGCCGACGTGAAATTGAGTTTGATCAGCCTGCGCGATTCCTTCAGCATACTGGTCAGATACTGCGTCGCATATTCCCGGAATACCGGGCTCATCTTCAGCAGTTCCGGAAACTTTTCAGCGGGCAGTTCATAACAGAAGGTATCCGCAGTGGCGGTATATGGCGCTACCACCGCACGCTGCTCGATCAGCGCGCTGACTGAGAAGCACTCGCCCGCTCCCAGGCTGACCGGTTGGGTGTTGCCGCCGTGCTCGGCATTGAAAGGAACTACCTGCACTGTTCCGCGCTGGATGATATGCAGCACCCGCGGTTCGGACTGCGCCGGAGCCAGTATGACCGTGTCTTTGGGGTAATAGCCGAGATCGAGGTTGGCAGCCAAAAACTGCAGCGCCTCTGCCTCCATTTGCTGGAAAGGCAGATATTGTCTGAGGAATCGGGCGATTGCAGCGGCGAGTGTCGCTGCTGCGTTGCCGGTAGGGGAACTGGCCGCCACCCGGTGTCTCCGTTTCAGCGCACGACGAGTACGGGTATCTTGCTGTGCGTCAGCACTTTTACGGTTTCGCTACCCAGGAGCAGCCCGGTCAGACCGCGCCGGCCGTGTGATGCCATGACCACCAGATCGCACTTGCGCTTGCGCGCCACTGCGATGATCTGCTGATAAGGAAGGTCGCTGGCGATGACCACGACTTCGCTCTTCAGCCCCGCTTTTGCCACGCGCCGGTTGACCTGATCCAGCATTTTCTGCGCACGCAGCTTGGCTTCCTGCTCATAACGTTTTTTTAATTCAACGCTCATCGGCACAGCAAAACTTTCGTCGGCGACCATACGGAATTCCGGCACGACGCTGAGCAGCGTCACTCTGGCGCTCAGGGATTTGGCTAATCCGATGCCACTTATAACCGCGCGGGCCGCCAGTTTTGACCCATCCGTCGGCAGCAGTATATGTTTGTACATGTGACACCCCTCTCAATTATGCGCAGGCGTTGCCTGGTTGCGCGCGTAACGCCGCTAGTCATGGTGCAGAATATCATGTGGCATATTATCGGATTTGATGCAGATCAAGGTCTGGTACGTGCGCTGACTGGTAGCTGGCACGGCCGCGGTGGTATCCAGGTGTTGCTGCTGCAGGAAGCTAAAAATCGTGAGCAGTCAGTCCGGTGCCAGCAGCTTTGCTTCAGTGCGATTTGTTGGCGAGATGTGGCGGCACTGGCAACGCAACTATATCAATGCCTTCGTCACGCAGTGCATCGACCTGCTTGGGCGTAGCCGTGCCGCGGATCTGGCGTTCCGGGGATTCCCGGTAATAGATCTTGCGGGCCTCTTCCGGGAATGCGCGTCCGACGTCTTCGGTGTTCTCGACGATATGGGAGATCAGTTTGAGCATGCGCGCGGCATCAAAATTGGCATATTGGGCGGCGCTGCCACCACTGCCCGCTTCTGGTGCGGCTGCGGACGGATCGCTGCGACCGGTGTTGACGCGTGCGGCGGTCAGCAGACGGCTGATCTGCTGGCTGCCGCACAGCGGGCAACTCAGCAAATCTTCTTTCTGCTGGCGTTCAAAATCCTCGCTTGAGGAAAACCAGCCTTCAAAGCGGTGGTCGTTTTCGCAGCCGAGATCAAATACGATCATGTTCCTGATTACAACAGAGATTGATGGTGGGCGAGGCCGGACTTGAACCGGCATGGCTTGCGCCGAGGGATTTTAAGTCCCTTGTGTATACCAATTTCACCACTCGCCCCGTGCATCTTGAATTCTGCCGGGACCGGGCCGCGCTGGCTGCATACTGGAGGCGGGG
>JBBKXO010000027.1:0-5847 GCA_037969525.1 Burkholderiales bacterium
GCGCACTCGCCGGCATTTTCCGGCAGACGGCAGAGGGCGCCCGTGTTGCCGCCGCCGGCGTCCGCCACCCGTCACGGTGGCTGGATCCTTTTCGCTTGTACCGCCGCTTCAAATCGCGCAGTTGTTACTCCAGCACAGAAGGATTGGATGCACCATGGGACTTGCTGGCGGCTTTTGTTCCGGATCTGCAGGTGGAGTCCACGCTGTTGACCACCGGCTATATCGCCTGGGGGCGTTACCAGCGTGTTGCGGAATAAAACTGAATGCGGCGTGTTTGCCGTGTTGATGGATTACCCCCCGGTTATCCATGGGGCCCATACTTTCGTTAAATGAAATCAGTTGTGAAAAATATACTGGTGTTGTTTCCCAAGGACTGGGATTGCGTTGAGCTTGGCCATCCGCGCTACCAATCCCGCTTCCGGTTTTATTACGAAGGATTCGATCTTTTCAGCTTTCCCGGCAATGCGCGGCTGCTGAACTTCGATGCGCGCCGCTTCGTCAACCGGATGGCACGCAAATATCGCGGCCGTATAGACGGTGTAATCAGCAAATACGAGCATTTCGGTACGCTGATAGCTGCGGCACTGGCTCAGCGCCTCGGTCTGCCGGGTGCAGATCCGGCAATGATCGTTGCCGCCCAGCACAAATATTATGCGCGCTGCCTGCAGCAGAAAATTGTGCCGGAGGCTACCCCGCGATTTGAGGCACTGCCCTACGCCGGAGGTATCGCCAACCCGCCGCAGATCGGCTTTCCGTGTTTTGTCAAACCGGTCAAGGCGACATATTCAGTGCTGGCGCGCTGCGTTGAAAATTTTGAACAATTGCGCGTGTTGATGAATTTTTCACCGCTGGAGCGGCTGATACTGCGCAAACTTGTGCAGCCTTTTGAAGATCTGATGCGAGTCTATACACCGTTCACCATCGGCGCGCAGGCGATCATTGCCGAAGAAATTCTCGAGGGCGTGCAGGTCAACATCGATGGCTATGTGCACAACGGCCGTGTCAACGTGCTGGGCGTTGTGGATGAAGTGATGTATCCCGGCACCCAGGCCTTCATGCGTTTCGAATATCCGTCGCGGCTCGCGCCCGCAGTACAGCAGCGTATGATCGCGCTGACCGAGAAGCTGCTCCGCGGCATGGATTACAGCCACGGTTTTTTCAACGTCGAATTGATGTACAACGCCACGTCCGGTGCGCTACATATCGTCGAAATCAATCCGCGAATGGCGTCGCAGATCACCAATCTCTACCGGCGTGTCGATGGCTGCGATCCGTACGGCATGCTGCTCGATCTGGCTGTGGGCATGGAACCAAACGCGGTTCGTGGTGCGGGCGAATTCCAGGCGGCGGCGAGTTTCGTGTTCCGCCGTTTTGACGGGCGCGGCCCCGAGCGCGCCCCCAGCGAGGAACAGATTGCAGCCATCCATCGTCGCTATCCCGACGCACGGCTGATGCTGTATCTGAAGCGCGGCGCCGGGCTGGCGCGTGAAATGAAGTGGCTGGGCAGCCATCGCTACGCCGTGCTCAACCTGGGCGGTCGCGATGCCGCCGACCTGCATTTGCGCTACGAGGATATACGCCGTGAACTGGCGCTGGAAACAGGCGTCGTGGCGAGCGCCAGTCGTACTGCGTCGTCGGCGTGAATGATCTTTTCTGTGGCAATGCCGGTATCCGCCAGCGCCGTGCGCAACGCCGCCGCTGCAGCGGCGTCCCGCGTCACCAGGTGATCGGCTGAGCGCATTTGGTTGAGCAGCAATTCGCGTCCGGCCGGCGGGTGTGTCGCCCACAGGGATGCGCTCGCGAGGCATAGGCGCAGCGTCACCTGAACTGCGCGCGCCAGATGTTCCTGCAGCAGTGCGCGCTCCAGAGCTGCCGGTTCTGCTGCTGCTGAAGCCTCAATGATCAGTCGCGACGGCCGTGTACGCCGGAGCAGTTGCACGATGGCTGTTTGCAGCATGATCTGGCCGGTGCAGCACGCGCAGCCGCCGATTGCAGATACGGTCAGCGTTGCGTCATTTTCAGTCGATGCAAATTCGCCAACATCATTGTTGAGCACAGCCCAGCGTTCAGCGGACGGGCGGGCCGCAGCCAGCGCACTGATGAACGTGCTTTTGCCCGCGCCGGTGGCGCCGGTTACCAGGCATACGGAGACGCGGGGGTGGAGCTGCGACATGGCGCGATTATACTGGTGAGGCGGTATTTCGTTACCATAAAATAAATTAAAACATTAATTAAAACAACAGGTTATATATGACCCCCTGGCCCCCCCTCGTAACTACCGTAGTGTTGCTGACGGCGTCCAACGTCTTCATGACCATCGTCTGGTATGGTCACCTCAAACACCTGAATACCGCACCGTGGTGGGTCGTCGCGCTGGTGTCATGGGGTATTGCGCTGTTCGAGTACCTGTTGCAGGTGCCGGCGAACCGCATCGGTTACACCGCGTTGAGCCTGGGCCAGCTGAAAATCCTGCAGGAAGTGATCACCCTCGCGGTGTTCGTACCGTTCGCCATGCTCTACATGGGTCAGGCGCTGAAAATGAATTATCTGTATGCCGGACTGTGCCTGATTGGCGCCGTCTATTTCATGTTCAAATCCTGAGTCCGCAGGCTTTCCGCAACAGCGGCAACACGCGATTCGCGTATCATTCGCCCCGTTATTCAGGGTTTACACATGCATATTCACATACTCGGCATCTGCGGAACTTTCATGGGTGGGCTGGCCGTGCTGGCACGCGCCGCCGGACACCAGGTCACCGGCTGCGACGCCAATGTCTATCCGCCGATGAGCACACAGCTCGAGGCGCAGGGCATCCGGCTGATCAACGGTTACGATGCAAATCAGGCCGATCTCAATCCCGACCTGTTTGTCATCGGCAATGTGGTCACCCGTGGTAATCCGTTGATGGAGGCCATACTCAACCGCGGACTGCCGCATGTCTCCGGGCCGCAGTGGCTGCGCGAGCACGTGCTGCAGGGGCGCTGGGTGCTTGCAGTCGCCGGTACTCACGGCAAGACCACGACCAGTGCGATGCTGGCGTGGATACTCGAACACGCAGGCCTCAATCCCGGGTTTCTGATCGGTGGCGTGCCGCAGAATTTCGGTGTGTCCGCGCGTCTGACCGAGACGCCGTTTTTCATCATCGAGGCCGATGAATACGACACGACATTTTTCGACAAGCGCTCGAAGTTCGTGCATTACGCGCCACGGACGCTGGTGCTGAACAATCTGGAATACGATCATGCCGACATTTTTCCGGATCTGGCGGCAATCGAAACCCAGTTCCACCACCTGGTGCGCATCGTTCCCGGCAATGGCCTGATCGTGGCCCATGGCGCCGATGCTGCGCTGGCCCGTGTGCTGGCGCGCGGGGCGTGGACGCCGGTGGAACGTTTTGGCGGCAGCGGAGCCTGGCAGGCGGGTGCGGCTGATGCCGGCGGCGCGTTTGAGGTGTTGCATGAAGGCGCATCACGCGGGCGCGTGATGTGGGATCTGCTGGGTGAGCACAACCGGCTGAATGCACTTGCGGCCATCGCCGCTGCCCGCCATGCTGGCGTACCTGCCGCGGGTGCGGTCGACGCGCTGAGTCAGTTTCGCAACGTCAAGCGCCGCATGGAGACGCGCGGCATCGTGCGCGGCATCACCGTGTATGACGATTTTGCGCATCATCCTACGGCCATCGCCACCACGCTCGCCGGGTTGCGCCACAAGGCGGGAGACGCACGCATCATTGCGGTCATAGAGCCGCGTTCGAACACTATGAAGCTCGGGGTCATGAAGCAAGCGCTGCCCGGCAGTCTTGCTGATGCTGATCTCGTTTATTGCTACAGCGGCAGTTTGGGCTGGGATGCTGCCGCCGCTTTGGCGCCGCTGGGAGGCAAGGTGACGGTGAATGCTGACCTGGACCAGATGGTCGGTGCGATCGCTGCGGCCGCGCGTTCCGGTGACCATGTCCTGGTCATGAGCAACGGCGGTTTCGGCGGCATCCACAACAAACTGCTCGAACGCCTGGGCAGCGTCTGATGGCGGCGATACCGGACGATGCGCTGGGCGCTTTCTGCCGCCATACCCATGTTGCCATTGCCGGTTCAGGTAAGGGTTTACTGGCGGGGCTGAAGTTCGGCGTCAAGGATATTTACGACGTCGCCGGACACAAGACCGGATTCGGCAATCCCGACTGGCTTAACACCCATCCTGCAGCGACGCGTACTGCGCCCGCGGTCGAGCGCCTGTTGGCAGCAGGCGCAGACATGCTCGGCAAAACGCAGACCGATGAGCTGACCTACAGCCTGACCGGCGAAAATGCGCACTACGGCACGCCGGTCAACATTCATGCCCCGGGGCGCATACCCGGCGGTTCATCCAGCGGCTCTGCCGCCGCAGTGGCCGGTGGCCTGGTTGATTTTGCGCTGGGCAGCGACACCGGCGGTTCAGTGCGTGCGCCGGCCAGTTTCTGCGGGCTCTACGGCATACGGCCCACTCATGGCCGCGTGTCACTGGAAGGCGCCTGTCACCTGGCGCCGAGTTTCGATACCGCGGGCTGGTTCGCGCGCGATGCGGACATGCTCGAGCGCGTAGGGCAGGTATTGCTGGAAGAGACGAACGCGGGTAATTGCGGCGCAACGCTGCTGGCAGAAGATGCCATGTCACTGACTGCACCCGGGGTCGCGGCGGCACTGCAGCCCGCGCTGGCACGTATCAGTGGCGTACTGGGTGAGCTGCGTCCGGTGACTGTCAGTGCGGAGGGCCTGCCGCAGTGGTTCCAGACTTTTCGTATCTTGCAGGGCGCAGAGATACACGCCCAGCTGGGTGAATGGATGACCCGCGTCAAGCCGCGGCTGGGACCCGGCGTGCGAGAACGCATGTTGTGGACAGCCACTATCAGTGCGGCAGAAGTGGCGCACGCGCAGGCTGCGCGCGCTGTGGTGCGCAGACGCATGGATGCGCTGCTCACCGGTGGTGCCGTGCTGGTGCTGCCCACCGTGCCGGACATCGCAGCACTGCGCGATGCGCCGGCGGCGGCCCCCGAAGATTTCCGCGCACGGACGATGGGTCTGTTGTGCATTGCCAGTCTCGCCGGTCTGCCGCAGGTGAACCTGCCGTTGGCGACCCTGCAAGGTTGCCCGCTGGGCGTGTCATTGATTACTGCGCGCGGTGGCGACGCATTGCTGCTGGCATTGGCGCGGCGCATTGCCGGTTGATCAGCGGCACGCAAATCAAAAGCGATTCAGCCCCATGCTGATTTACGTGCATGGGTTCAACAGTTCGGCGCAGTCGTATAAAGCGGGACTGTTGCGCGCACACCTGGCGAAGCTCGGGATGGACGCGCATTACGCCTGCCCGGAACTGTCACATCGACCGGCGCAGGCGATGGCACAACTGCGTGCGCTGATCGCGCCCCACGATGCGCATACGGTGACCCTGGTCGGTTCATCACTGGGCGGTTATTACGCCACCTGGCTGGTCGAAAACCTGGGTGCCCGCGCGGTGCTGGTGAATCCCGCGGTACGTCCATATGAATTATTGGCGCCGTATATAGGGCCGCAGAAAAACCTGTATACCGGCGAGAGCTATGAATTCACGCCTGCACATGTGGCTGAACTGCGTGCGCTGGAGGTGGAGTGCATCACTCCCGATCGCTATCTGCTGATTACGGCGAGCGGCGATGTAGTGCTCGATTATCGCGCCGGGGTCAGGCGCTACGCCGGCTGCGAGCAAATCATTGAAAAAGGAAGTGATCACGGCTTCCATGGTTTTGACGGCCATCTCGAACCGCTGATCGCGTTCTGGCAGCGCGGACGCGTATAATTCCACGGCCATCCTGCAGCGCGGGGCGAGTACTCGCGA
>JBBKXO010000028.1:0-4864 GCA_037969525.1 Burkholderiales bacterium
AACCATGCCGAGATGCAGAAACGCGCCCAGGAAAAGGGCTTACCTTGCCTGAGCATCGCGGACCGCAAGGTCACTTCGGCGCCGGCGGACCCTGCCCTGGATTCCCAGCACAGGCCACCACGCAAGCGCAGTTACCCGGTAGCCCTGCTTCTGCAGATACTCGTGCAGCAGGCTGCGGATTTCCGCGTCGTCATCTACAACCAGGATGTGGTCAAGAGTGTTCATGATGGATTCTTATACCGGAGTGCAAACCGCTTGCCCAAGAAAATTGTATCGCAGTGTATCAACCCCCGTGCTGCGCAAGGCTGCGTTACCAAAAGCGGCCTGGCTGCAACATGCCGGTTACAAACCGAGGGTTTAATGGGAATCACGGAGAGCGCCTGATTCAGCAGCCACTTAGCAGAACAGGCAATCGACGCAAGCGACCCTAAACAATTACGCAAAGGAGTACATCATGAAAACCTTCAACAAAATCGTTACTGGACTCACCCTGACACTGGCGCTTGGACTTGCCGCCACCGCTTTTGCAAATCCGGATCAACCGGGTAGTGGCATGGGTTACGGCATGCATCATGGCTATGGCGCCCAGGGCGGACACGGCCCCGGCGCGATGATGCAAGGCGCACAGGGCGGATATGGCCCTGGTGCGATGATGCAGGGTGGGCAAGGTCCACAGGCTGCATTTCAGCTGATGACCCCGGAAGAGCGGACCGCAATGCAGGAAAAAATGCGCAACGCGAAAACCCCCGAGGAGCGCCAGCAGATCGCACTGACTAACCGTGCCGAAATGCAAAAACGCGCCGCGGAAAAAGGCATTACGCTGCCTGAGCATCGCGGCCCGCACGGCCATGCAGGCATGGGCCCGAACTTTGCACCAAAGGCGCCGGCAACAACTGAATCTGCACAGTAATGCAGTTGGCCAATCGGGGGCGGGTCATCCCGCCCCCGCTTTTTTTCAGGCATTATCAATCCCGAATTAACGCAATACGTGAACGCGATACGTGAACGCACTGCGATCATCGCGCACAGGAGACGGCACCATGCAACGGCTATCGATCCCTACAGTGACCCTGCTGCTGGCCTGGGCGGCCCTGCCCTACACGGCCTCAGCGCAGTCACCGCATACGCACCAGCACAGTTTCGGTAATGCCGAAAAATGGGCACAGGTATTTGACGACCCGGCGCGCGACGCCTGGCAGAAACCCCATGAAGTCATTGAGGCCCTGAAGCTCAAGCCGGATGCCGTCATTGCCGACATCGGCGCCGGCACCGGTTATTTCTCGGCGCGCTTCGCCAACATGCTGCCGCAGGGCCGGATCTACGGCGTCGACACCGAACCCGACATGGTGAAATACCTCACGGCGCGCGCGAAACGCGAAGGGCTGAAGAACATCACCGCCGTGCAGGCCAAACCCGGCGACCCCGGCCTGCCGGAAAAAGCGGACCTGATCATTTATGTTGACGTCTATCACCACGTTGATGATCGCGTACAGTATTTCCGTCGGTTGCAGAATTCACTGAAACCCGGCGGCCGTCTTGCAATCATCGACTTCCGGTTGGATGCACCGAACGGCCCGCCAAAATCTGCGCGCATCGTGCCGGAACAGGTGAAATCAGAACTGCAGCGCGCTGGCTACACGCTGGCCGAGGAACACGGCTTCCTGCCCAACCAGTATTTCCTGATTTTTCGACCGGGCAAGTCCTGAGCTTTCAACCGTAATTCAAGGCATGAACTGCTGCAGCACGGCGATCACCGCCACTCCGGCACCCACCATCACTGCGATCGCGGCAAGCCGCAAACCCAGCCTCCGGTTTGCTGTTGCAATCGACGTTTGCGTATTGCCACGTGTCGTTCCGCGTCCGCGCTGCTCAAGCTGCTGTTCCCGTGCGCCCCACTGCCGGATGACCAGCACCAGCAACACCGCGAACATCATGCTGCCCGGGCTCCAGATCACGATCCCGCCCATCTGTTCGTCCGCCAGTGCACTCAGATCCCACAACCGGCCTTTTACGTCATAGGCCGGATACAGCACCACGGACTTGACCGTCATGTATGCACCCAGCGGAATATTGCCCGCAATCGCTGCCCAGCTCATAACGATGCGTGTGCCGTAACTCGCACCCTGCGGTGCCGGTCGTGGATCAAGCACGCACCAGAAGAAAAACATGCCTGACACCAGCATCGTGATGTGCATCACGTAATGCACGTGCACATCCATGATCGACAGATTGTGATATTCCGGGATATGCCAGAACACGGGCACGGCCAGCAGCAGGAACGTAGCCACGAATGGATGCGCAAAAAAACCGAAAATTGCACCCGCCGCACGACTTGCAAGCAGCGGCGCCAGCACATGGGTGCGCAGCCATTCCGGCATACCCGCGATCAGCAGCAACTGTGGTGTGGCGAGCAACAACAGCATCGGGCCGAGGGCGCGCAGGAACATGTGCTGAAACTGATGCATGGTGAAGGAATGTTCGGCCAGCACATCCAGCGGCGATTGCAATGCGACGAGCAGCGCAGCGAGTCCGGCAAAGAAGCTGAAATGTCGCCAGCCCGATATGGCGCCGCTGCGATCGCGCCGGTGCTGCCATCCCCTAATATAAAACACTGCGGCAAGCACCACGCCGATCAGTAATTCAGGCGCAATCGGCGGCCAACTGGTCCACGGCTCGCGTGATTCTTCCGCGCCGCCGCCATGCGCCCAAGCCATGCCCGGCAAAACGGCGCTAGTTACTGCGCAAGAAACCAGGCAGAGGCTGCGGAAGATCCGAGAACTTCTTGATAATACCTTTAGAATCAATTACTTATAACTTTTCTTCGGGTTATTTTCTGGTTATTTATAAAGTGCCGTCCGCACCTTGCCGCGAAACACCCGATAGGAAAATATCGTGTAGCCGAGTATGAACGGCAGCACGATGGCCGCGCCCCATAGCATGAACGTCAGCGCACTTTCATGCGAAGCCGCATCCCAGATGGTCATGCGATCAACCACGACATACGGGAAAATGCTGTAGGCCAAGCCGAGAAACGCCAGCACATAAATAACCACCGCGCCGGCGAAAGGTTTCCAGTCCGCCACTGCGGGACGCAGGCTGCGCCACACCCAGACGCCCGCAGCGACACTGGCGGCGGGCAATATCATCAGCCACAGCGTGCGCGGAAAATCGAACCACTTGATACGTACCGTTTCGCTGGCCAGCGGTGTGGCGATCGACACCAGCGCCACACCCAGCGCCACCCACAGCAGCCCCCACTTCGCCCACGCCCGCGCCTTGCGCTGCAATTCACCTTCGGTGCGCAGCACCAGCCAGGTCGCACCCAGCAGCACATAACCGCCGCATACGCTGGCGCCGACCAGCAGTGCGAACAACCAGAAACCAAATCCGGAATCGAAGCCGGTGATGTAACGCCCGAGCATGAAACCCTGCGCAAGACTCGCCAGAAACGAGCCGAACCAGAACAGCCAGTTCCACAGTTCGGCATGCCAGCCCTGCGCCTTCATGCGAAATTCAAACGCCACGCCGCGCAGCATCAGGCCGATCAGCATCGCCACAACCGGCAGATAGAGTTCGCCCAGCACCACGCCATGCGCCCTGGGAAATGCCACCAGCAACAGGCCGATGCCCAGCACCAGCCAGGTTTCATTGGCATCCCAGAATGGGCCGATCGACGCCACCATCAGATCCTGCTCATGGGGCGTGGCCGCCGGCATCAGCATGCCCACGCCGAGGTCATAACCATCAAGCACCACGTAGATGAGTATGGACAGCCCCATCAGCATGGCAAAAATCACCGGCAAATCGAAGCTCATGTCTCCACCCCCTTGCCAGCCATATGAGTCAGCACCACGAAGTACGCCAGCAGCATCAGACTGTAGGTCAACACATACCCGGTGAGGCTGGCGCCGAGCTGCGCGCCGGAAATATGGCCGACGGCATCAGCAGTACGCAGTACTCCGTAAACCAGCCACGGCTGGCGCCCGACTTCGGTGACGATCCAGCCGGCAAGTGTCGCAATCCATCCCGAAAACGTGAACGCCGCAAACACCCACAACAAGGCCCGCGGCGGCGGCCCGCGGCGCAATCTCCAGACGCCGAACCACGCCAGCGCCAGCATGCTGACGCCGATGCCGACCATCAGGCGGAAGCCGAAGAACAAGGGTGCGACCGGCGGCCGGTCGGGCTCGAACTGGTCGAGTCCGCGCAATTCGGCATTGGCATCATGTTTCAGCACCAGTGCCGCACCTTTTGGAATTTCGATCGCGTAATCATTGCGCCGTTCCTGCTCGTTGGGTATGGCGAACAGCACCAGCGGTGCACCCCGCTCGGTTTTCCAGATGCCTTCAATCGCCGCGATTTTCGCCGGCTGATGTTCCAGTGTGTTGAGACCGTGCAGGTCGCCGACAAAAATCTGCAACGGCGCCAGCACGGCGGCCACCAGCACTGCGACGCGCAGCGTCCCGGTCGCCGATGCATCACCGGGTGCGCGCAGCAAACGCCATGCTGACAACCCGGCAATCGCGAAAGAAGCCGTCAGCCCCGAAGCCAGCATCATGTGGGTGAAGCGGTACGGGAACGACGGATTGAATCTCACCGTAATCCAGTCCCCCGCAATCCATACCCCGTCCACCATGACATGGCCGACAGGTGTATGCATCCACGAATTGAGTGCCAGTATCCAGAATGCCGACAACGAAGTACCCACCGCCACCATGATCGTTGAGAAAATATGCAGCCAACCGGGCACGCGGTTCATGCCGAACAGCATCACGCCGAGGAATGTGGCTTCGAGGAAAAAAGCTGTCAGCACCTCATAGGCCAGCAGCGGCCCCGCGATATTGCCGACATTGTTCATGTAACC
>JBBKXO010000029.1:0-9860 GCA_037969525.1 Burkholderiales bacterium
GCACCGGCGACGAGGATGCCGGGTTTGCGCCAGGCTGGCTGATTGAGCACAAACTCGGGCCGTTCCTTGCCATTGCCGTCAAAGCGCATGTCATGGAACAGATAAGGGTCGTAACCGGCCTGGGCATTGCGCAGTTTGCGCAGGAAACGCACGGGGATGATGCGGTCGGTGTCGATGTTGGCCATGTCGAATGGCACGGCCACGGCGGTCAGTGTGGTGAATGGCGTCATGTCAGTGTCCCGCCAGCAGCTTGCGCACGTCGGTGACACGGCCGGTGACCATGGCGGCTGCCGCCATCGCCGGGCTCATCAGATGGGTGCGTGCGCCCTTGCCCTGGCGGCCTTCAAAATTGCGGTTGGAAGTCGAAGCGCAGCGCAGGCCCGCAGGCACCGTGTCGCCGTTCATCGCCGCGCAGCTCGAGCAGCCCGAAGCCCGCCACTCGACGCCGGCGTCGAGGAAAATGCGATCCAGCCCCTCTGCTTCGGCCTGCAGTTTCAGCGTGGTGGAGCCGGGGGAGACCCAGGCCGGGATCAGTGTCTTGCGGCCCTTCAATACGGCCGCCGCCGCGCGCAGGTCTTCAATGCGGCCGTTGGTGCAGCTGCCGATGAAGGCGCGGTCGATGGGGATGTCGGTCAGTGCCATGCCGGGTTTCAGATCCATATAAGCCAGGGCCTGCAGGGCATGGGCGCGCTGGTTGGCGTCGCCCATGGTTTGCGGATCGGGAATGCGCGCTGAAACCGGCAGCGCTTCTTCGGGACTGGTGCCCCAGGTCAGCATGGGCTCGAGTTGTGCCCCGTCCAGAATGACTTCACGGTCGAAGCGTGCGCCGTCGTCGCTGGGCAGCTTGCGCCATTGCGCGAGCGCGGTTTCCCAGTCGGCGCCCTTGGGCGCGTATTCGCGACCGTTGAGATACTGATAAACCGCGTCGTCCGGCGCGATCATGCCGGCGCGGGCGCCGGCTTCGATCGACATGTTGCACACCGTCAGCCGGCCCTCGATGGTCAGGTTGCGGATCGCCGTGCCGGCGAATTCAATGACATGGCCGGTGGCGCCGGCCGTACCGATTTTTGCAATGATCGCCAGCACCATGTCCTTGCCGGTGACCCCGGGTGCCAGCGCACCGTTGACCATCACGCGCAGCGTCTGCGGACGCTTCATCCACAGGCATTGGGTGGCGAGGATCTGTTTCAATTGCGAGGCGCCGGTGCCAAAGGCGTAAGCGCCCAGTGCACCGTGGGTGGAGGTGTGCGAGTCGCCGCAGGTGATGGTCAGTCCCGGCTGCGTGATGCCGAGTTCGGGGCCGATGACGTGGACGATGCCCTGGCGCTCGTCGTCCATGCCGTAATGGACGATGTCGTTGGCACGGCAATTTTCTTCAAGCAGCCGGATCATGTGACGCGCGTCATCGTCTTCAACGGCGGCGAGACCGCGGTCACGGCCTGCGGTCGGCACATAATGGTCGGCGACCGCAAAGTTCTGCCGCGGCATGCGCACCTTGCGGCCATCCTTGGCCAGCGCGCCGAAGGCGTGGAAAGACCCTTCGTGGACAAAATTGCGGTCGATATGCAGCAGGGCATCGCCGCCGGGCTTCTCGACGATGACGTGACTGTCCCAGATCTTGTCGAACAAGGTGCGTGGCGACGCCATGATTATCTCAATAAAAACAACTAGTTAAATTCATTACAAGGCGGCGCGCTGATCTTCCGGCAGACCATAGCGGTTTTCCAGCTCCTGGATTTCGGGCAGGCCGGCTATGTCCGTGAACTGTTTGAAATTCGCGACTTTATCGCGCATGTGGGCGATCGAGCCGGTCTTCTTCAGTTCGCGCAGCAGGTTCTGCATCGCCGGGATCGCTGCAAGCATGATCCAGTTCGGATAAATCGCGATCTTGAAACCGAGTTTCCCCAGTTCTTCAGCGGGCAGGTCCGGCGTCTTGCCGCTGGACGCCATGTTGTAGAGCAACGGCACGCCCTTGAAACGTTTGGCGACGACCTCGACCTGTTCGCGTCCGACGGGCGCTTCGATGAACAGCACATCGGCCCCCGCTTCGCGGTAACGCTCGGCGCGTTCCAGCGCCGCCTCCATGCCTTCGATGGCCACCGCATCGGTGCGGGAGATGATGACGAAGTCGTCGTCGCGCCGCGCGTCGCAGGCCGCCTTGATCTTGGCGATCATTTCCGCGGTCGGGATTACGCGCTTGCCGGCAAGATGGCCGCAGCGCTTGGGCCAGGCCTGGTCTTCGAGGTGCACGCCGGCGACGCCGGCTTTTTCGTAGTCGCGGATGGTGCGCCGCGTGTTGATCGGATTGCCATAACCGGTATCGGCGTCGGCGATCACCGGCAGGCCGGAGGCATCGGCGATGCGGCCGGCGTTGTCGATCATTTCGCTGGCGGTGAGCAGTCCGACATCGGGCATGCCCAGCCGGGTGAGGCTGGTGCCGAAGCCGGTCATGTACACCGCCTCAAATTTTTCCATTGCGACCATGCGCGCGGCAAAAGCATCGGCGACTCCGGGCACGACCAGGCAGCCGGGACGTGCCAGCAGCGTGCGCAGGCGGGCGGTCATGCGTTCATTGTTCTTGGCCATCGTGTCTTTCCGTAATCAGGATTATTCGAATTTAAGGTTGAGTTTTTTGACCAGCGCCTGCCACTGCCCCAGCTCTTCCCGGATGCGCTTGCTGAATTCCTCGGGCGAGCTCGCGCCCGGGTTGGTGCCGAGACTGCGGAAGCGTTCGCTGACCGCGCTGTTGTCCATGACCTTGCGCACCGCGGCGTTGAGTTTGACGATCACCGGTTTCGGTGTGCCGGCGGGGGCCAGCAGTCCGAGCAGAGTAGAGGCCTGGTATCCCTTGTAACCGAGTTCATCCAGTGTCGGAGTATTGGGTAACACCGAGGCTCGATGCAGCGTGGTCACAGCCAGCACTTTCAACCGCCCATCCTTTACATAACCGATGGAGGCGGCGAGTTGATCAACCATTGTTTCAACCTGTCCGCCCAGCAGTTCCGCCAGCGCCGGTCCGCTGCCCTTGTACGGCACATGCAGCACTTTGATGTTGGCCATGCTGGCAAAAAGTTCGATGGCGAAATGATTGGTAGTGCCGGCGCCGGCCGAAGCCATGGTGACCTTGCCCGGGCGTGCTTTTGCCGCAGCAACGACGTCGGCTATGGAATTGAACCCCGCTTTCGGGCTGGCCAGCACCACCAGCGGCACTGCCTGCACCGTGGAAATTGGCGCGAAGTCCCTCAGCGAATCGTAGGGCAGGTTCTTGAAGATCACCGGATTGACTGACAGTGGTCCGCTGGAGCCCACCAGCAGCGTGTAGCCGTCGGGCGTGGCCTTGGCCACCATGGCCGCGCCGAGGTTGCCGCCAGCGCCGGGACGGTTGTCGACCACCACGATCTGGCCCAGCGCCTCACCCAAGGCCTGGTTGATGATGCGCGCAGAGATGTCGACGTTGCCGCCGGGCGCATAGGGCACGATGAAACGGATCGGCCGCGATGGAAATGGCTCGGCCGCACTGGCGGGCATGGCACACGCGGCCAATGCCAGCAGCATAAATAATTTTTTCATGTTGGTCCTCCGGTGGATGTGCATGGCCGCGGCTCAGCCCGCCGCTCGTTTGGCGCCGGCGCCGGTGTCGTAATCTACGCTGGCGAGTTTTTCCGTGTCCCACAACTGTTTCAGCAGCGCGGCCGCCGCGGCTTTGCCCAGCACGGGTTCGGCGAGCTCGGTGTACTTGTCGTTCAGTTCCTCGTCCGTAAGCGGCATTTCCGGATCGCCCTTGCGGTACGGCTGGAAGTGCGCGAACTTGCGGCCGTCGTTGAGTTCAATTTCCACCTGCGCAGCGCGCTGCCCGGGATAGCCTTTTGACAGCTCGGGGTCCGCCACGGGCGCTATTTTTTTGATCAGCGCGCGCACGTCGGCATCGATCAGCCGCTCGGGCAGGAAGGCATTGAGTCGCACGCTGCCGTGCACCAGTGCGTGCGCCACGGTGTACTGGATGCTGAACTTCGCCTGATAGTCACCTTCGGGATTGGCATTGTCGATAATGTCGAGGCCCGCCTTGTAAGTGGCGAGTTTGATGTGTTTGACATCCCGGTGCGTAAAGCCGTGCTCCTTCTGCAGATGCAATACACCGTCGATGGACGGGAAGGTATGCCCGCAGCAGCCGTGATTTTTGAAAGTCACATGGATGATGTGATAGTCCTTGCCGAGGCCTTTGGTGGCCTTGCTCCAGTCCGGATTCACGCTCATTGCATTGCCGAAGCCAAATTCACCCTCGATGATGTCCAGCGCGCCGGTGACACCTTTCACGGCGCACATTGCCGCCCAGCAACCGGCGTCAGCAGCGTGTCCGCCGTGCAAGGGTTTGGTCATGGCCTGTGACCGGAAGGCCTGCTGCAGGCCGGAGGCAAAACTGCCGACGGTGGCCAGCGCGTGCATGAACTGTTCCTTGTTCGCGCCGAGTATGGTCGCTGCCGCCGCTGCGGCCCCGAAAGCGCCGACGGTACCGGTGGTGTGCCAGTACTTGTAATGCGAAGGCATGATGGATTCACCCAGCCGGGTGGAAATTTCATAACCCACGATCACGCCGCGCAGGAACTTGTCACCGGAAGCGCCGCTGGACTGCGCCGCGGCCAGCGCCGCGGAAATCACCGGGCTGCCCGGGTGATAGCCGGCATCGCGGTAGATGTCGTCGAACTCCACTGAATGTGATGCAGCGCCGTTGATCAATGCGGCGGCGCGCAGCGTTGCGCGGCGGCCGGTGGCCAGCCGGGCGCGGCCGCGGTCCAGGTCCTCGGCGAAAGCTGCTTCCATCAGGGTGGCCGGTGTGACGATGCTGCCCGGCAGCAGTGACGCATACCAGTCGATGACGGCGCGTTTGGCGTGGTGAATGACTTCCGGCGGCAGTGTCGAGGACTGCTCGCGTATGGCGTAATCGGCGAGTTGCTGCATCAGCATGGCGATCTCCTGTGCTTGTGTTGGCTGTACTGGCGCTATTTCTTGGTGACCAGCCTGATCAGCGAAGTCACATCGTTCGGGGTGAGCCGGCCGATGGGCCCGGTCGAATAGGCAGCCACCTGTATGTTCAGATCCGGATTCAGCACAAATCCGGTTGCATGGAGGATTTTGCGCTCGTGTTCTATGAATGCGCCAGTGCGGCGGCTGATGTCCTGATATTCAAGGCCATAGGCCACCGGAAACGTCAGTTTCTGGTTGGTTACCGTCTTTTGCGCCTCTTCGAGGGTGTCCACCGACGCGGCCATCAGCGTGACGCCCAGCCCTTTGAATTCGGCCAGCCAGGTTTGATAGTCAGCCAACTGCTGACGGCAGTACCTTCACCAGTCGCCACGGTAGAGCAGCAACACGCTCCATTGGCCCGCGGCAATTTCCGAAATCTTCCTGGTTTCGCCACTCACCAGATTGAATGTCAAATCCGGAAACGGCTGTCCGGCATCGAGTTTTTCACCCAGGCTTTGCGCCATTTACACTTCCCCCATCCAGGCAGCAGCCCGGCTTTCTATTGCCTTACGATCAAGCCATCGACCGCGACTACACCGGCGCCTTCATTTCTGACCAGCAGCGGATTGATTTCGGCTTCGGTGATGTCATCGAATGCCGCCAGCTGCGAAAACGCCGCCACGGCCTGCGCCAGTGCGGCGCAGTCGCCGCGCGGCAGCCCGCGATAACCGCGGATCACTGCGAGCCCTTTGACCGCCTCGATCATCTCCATCGCCGACTCCGGGGTCACCGGCGCCAGCCGCATTGCGAAGTCATGATAAATCTCGGCCAGCACGCCGCCGACGCCGATCACCACCAGCGGACCGACTTGCGGATCGCGTTTGTAACCGACGATCACTTCGGCGAGTCCGCGCTCCATGCGCTGCACCAGGATGCCGTTGAGCTTCGCCTGCGGATGTTTGGCCTTCACGCGGGTGAGGATGTCCTGCGCCGCCTGCTTCAAGGCGGTGGCATCACCGATATTCAGCACCACGCCGCCGGCATCGGTCTTGTGTGCAATGTCCGGTGACAGTATTTTCGCGACCACCGGATAATCGATCGTCACCTTGGTATCGGGATTTGCCATCACCGCGGTCTGCGCCTGCGGTACACCGAGTGCGCCGAATACCGCGCCGGCCTGCTGTTCATTGTGTTGTTTTTCCGCAGTGGCCGCCAGCAGCTTGCCGGCGGCGGCGGTACGCTGGGCATCCGGCGCGGGGATTACCGCGGGCGGCGTCCACTCGCGCCAGGCGCGGATGGCATCGGCACAGGACTCCGGCGTGCGGAATCCGGCAATGCCGGCGCCGGCCAGCAGTTTCAGCGACGCTTCGGCGTGCGGCGCAAGAAACACCGCCAGCGCCTTGCTGCCGCGGTCGGCTTCGACCAGCGGTTCGATGGCGATCTGCGGCTGGAACTGCGCCGAGCTGCCGGCGACGGCCAGCACCAGATCGCAATGATCGGAGGCTAGGAGCGCGTTCAACACGCCGCCGTAAATTTCCTTCTTGGCGCCGGCCAGCGTGAGATCGGTGATGCGTGACTTGGTGATGGTGATGTTTTTCTGCGCCAGCGCGGCGACCAGCTGATCGGTGGGGCCTACGACATCAACGCCGTAAGTGCCGATGCGGTCGACCACGCAGGCCGCGCCGCCTCCCGTGGTGGTCATCGCTGCGACGCGGTGGCGTTTGTCCGGTTTGCGACCCTGGACCAGCGCCGGCAGTTCGAACAGGGTTTCCAAAGTGTCCACGCGCAATATGCCGTGGGCTTTGAAAAAGGCATCGACGGCGTCATCGGTGCCGGCCATCGCGCCGGTGTGCGAAGCCGCAAGATCCTGACCGACCTCGGAGCGTCCGAGCTTGTAGACGATCACGGGTTTGCCGGCGTCGTAAGCGCGCCGCGCGGCATCCGCGAGATGTGGCGCATCGCGCATGGTTTCCATGAACAGCAGGATGGCATCGGTGTGCGGGTCATCGACCAGCAGGCCGGCGAGTTCGCCGACGCCAAGATCGGCTTCGTTGCCGACGGAAATCAGCTTGGAGAAACCCACGCCGCGGCCCAGGCCGCGCGACATGAGCCCACCCATCATGCTGCCCGATTGCGACACGATGGCCAGTCCGCCCGGCGTGATGTCGAGCTTTTCGAGCACCGCATTCACCGACAGCGCGAGATGGGTCTGCGTGCTCAAGAGGCCGATGCAGTTGGGGCCGACCAGCCGTGTGTTGCTGCCGCGGATGATGTCATTGAGTTTCTGCTGGCGGACGCGGCCCTCGGCGCCGGTTTCGGCGAACCCGTCGCTGTACACCGTGACCACCGGAATTTTCTTGGCGGCGCATTGTTCCAGCGCCACCGGTACCGCATGAGTTGGCACCATGACGAACGCATGATCGATGGCGTCCGGCACCGCAGTGACATCCGGATAAGCTTTTTCACCGAAGATTTCGTCGCGGCCGGGATTCACCGGCACGATTTTCCCGGCGTAGCCATGCTTGCGCAGGTAGCGCTGCGGGCGTGAAGTGTTTTTCTTTTCATCGCCCGAAGCGCCGATCAGTGCGATGGAGCGGGGGTCAAATACAGCTTGATAGAGTTTTTGGTTGGACATGAAGGTCAAGGTCAAAAGCGTTTGCCACAGAGTTCACAGAGGACACAGAGAGAACCACGAAAAACGTCGACGTGGAACGGGGGGGGAAGTGAAGTTCTCTGTGCTCTCTGTGACCTCTGTGGCTAAAAAGGTTTTTCAGTTTTTAGGCGGCCGTTGCGAGAACGAGCGTTCAAAAATGCCCTCGGCAATGCGGTTCTTGAGAATTTCGATGGAGCCGCCGGCGATCATCCAGCCGCGGCATTTGCGGAAGCAGTATTCAACCAGAGTCTCATCGGTGTAGCCCATGCCGCCCATGACCTGCATGGCTTCGTTGCAGATGTCGAAGCCGGCCTGGTTGCAGAACGCCTTGGCAATCGCAGTTTCATCGGCCGACGGAATGCCATTGTCGGCATTGACGGCGGCGCGGTAGAGCAGCAGCTGGCCGGCGTCGAGTTTCATTTTCATGTCGGCGAATTTCCACTGCAGGCCCTGGAATTCGCATAACAGCTTGCCGAACTGCTTGCGCTGCAGCGCCCATTCGCGGGCGACGTTGTAGGCATAGCGTCCCAGCGCCAGCGAACGCGCGGTGTTGCCTATGCGCTCGACGTTGAAGCCGGCGATCTGCTTCTTGAATCCGCCCTCCTTCAGCATCACGTTTTCAGGGCCGACATAGACATTGTCGAGATAAGTCTGCACCCAGTCTTCGCCATTGAAGAATTTCGACGGCGCGCCCTGCTTGAAGCCTTTGGCGTCGCGCGGGATCAGCACCGAGCCGATGCCGCCGACGCCGGGGCCGAAACGCACATAGGTCAGCATCACTTCGGCGTACGAGGCGTGGGTCTGGAACACCTTGACGCCGTTGATGCGGTAGCCGTCGCCGTCGGGCGTGGCCGAGGTCTTCAGATCGGTGACCGCAGAGCCGGCTTCGGGTTCGGTCATGCCGACAGTGATGACCGACTCTCCAGCGAGTATCTGCTTCAGATAACGGTCTTTCTGATCCTGAGTGCCGTATTCGGCAAGCACACGCACCGGACCGAAGTTGCCGGCCTGAATTACATCGGCGCTGCGCGGGCACACCGAGGCGATGGTTTCGATGGCAATGATGGCGTCCATCAGCGAGCCGCCCTGGCCGCCGTCTTCTTCCTTCATCGTGATGCCCATCAGGCCTTGTTCGGCCATCAGTTTGGCGACATCCCAGGGGTGCTCTTCCTGATGCGCGCGCTTCAGTGCATCGGCACGCAAATGGCGGTCGGCGAAACCACGCACGGCATCGCGGAACTGTTCCTGCTCGGGGCTGAAATGAAAATCCATGATATGAGACAACCAAGTGGGGGATCGGTTATTTTACCGTGCAGCATGCAGTGAGTCAGCCCCAGTCACCGCATCCATATATTGGATACCTGCGCGATCGACGGGGATCATGATCGCGCCCGGGTGGTGACCGGCGCGCAGGGCGTGGCGGCGCCTATTTCAGCTTGAGGCCTGCGGCCTTGACCACTTTGCCCCATTTATCAACTTCCGCCTTGAGAAAATGGCCAAACTCTTCCGGGGTGCCTGCGGCTTCTTCGGTGCCGGACTTGGCGAGCAGCTGCTGCGCGCGCGGCGAGGCCAGCGCGGCGTGCACGGCCTGGTTTACCTTGAGCACGATGTCGCGCGGCGTTCCTGCGGGCGCGAGTATGGCGTTCCAGCCGCCGGCTTCATAGCCGGGCACGCCGGCCTCGTCTATGGTCGGCACATCGGGCAACGCCTTCGAGCGCTTGACTGAACTGATGCCCAGTGCGCGCAACTTGGCGGATTGCACCGGCGGCACGGCCGCGGCAACTGGCGCGAAAGTCATGTGCACGTGCCCGCCCATGGTGTCGGCCACTGCCGGTGCCGCGCCTTTGTATGGGACATGGCCGATTTTTGCGCCGGACAGCATGTTGAACAGCACCAGCGCCAGATGGTTCGAACTGCCGACGCCGGCCGATGCCGAGTTCAGCGTGTTCGGATGCGCCTTGTCCAGCGCAATCAGCGCCTTCACGGTTTTCGCCGGCAGCGAGGGATGCACGACCAGCACGTTTGATTGTTTGACGACGAGGCTGACCGGTGCGAGATCGGTCAGCACGTTGTAACCCAGCTGGGCGTACACCGACGGACTGCTCGACAGCGCGGTGGTGCCGTAGAGCAGCGTGTAGCCATCGGGTGTTGCGCGGGTGACGGCTTCGGTGCCGATGTTGCCGCTGGCGCCCGGACGGTTGGCCACGAGCACATTCTGCTTCCATGTCGCCGTCATATGCTCGGC
>JBBKXO010000030.1:0-7829 GCA_037969525.1 Burkholderiales bacterium
GAATTGCCGCGGCTCGGCTGGACCACTCCTGACATGAAAGACATGCTATGACCGAACGATTTGCCGGCAGGATCGCCATTGTCACCGGCGGCGGTGACGGTATCGGTGCCGCCACCGCCATGCGCCTCGTCAGGGAGGGTGCGACGGTGATGGTGGTCGACAAGGATGAAGCCAACGCACACGCAGTCAGCGAGAAAATTGTCGCCGCAGGCGGCAAGGCGGCGGCCTGTCGTGCCGACATCCGGGTGGCGAAAGACATCGCGGCCATGCTGGCGCTGACGGCAAAAACTTTCGGGCCGGCCTGCATCCTGATCAACAACGCCGGCGTTGGCGCGCAAAAACATTTTCTGGAAACACCGCCGGAGATGCTGGATGAAATGCTTGATGTCAACGTCAAAGGCACTTTCCTGTGTGCGCAGGCGGCGGCGCGCGAGATGGTCAAGCTGGGCGGCGGGGCGATTGTGAACGTGTCGTCCCACTCGGGCCTGCTCGGCAGCCGGGGGCGTGCAGCGTATGCGGCCTCCAAGGGCGGCATCATCGCGATGACGCGGGTAATGGCGGTGGATCTTTCGGAACATGGCATCCGCGTGAATGCGGTGGCACCCGGGCCGATCAACACGCCGCGCATTCGCGCCTCGCATAACGAAGAGCGCCATGCCGCCTGGCTGAAAGCCGTGCCGCTCTCGCGCATCGGTGATCCCGAAGAAGTGGCGGCGGTGGCAGCGTTCCTTGCTTCAGACGATGCGAGTTATGTCACCGGCCAGACGATTGCGGTGGATGGCGGTTTTTCTGCCGCCGGCTTGCGGGTCAAAAACCTGGAGCCGCGGGCTTAGTTGTCGCAGCTGCTCATTCCTGCAGCAGTGGCTTTGCGTGAGCCGTGTGCAAATGGCAATCGCGTCAATGGTTTACCGCCGCACCCGGAGCACAACCGGTCTGGCATTGGGTGCGCTGACAAATATCGGTAAAATACGCCGATGCAACACTCTAAAAACAACAATGCGAACAACAACACCTTCCGCGGTGCCGTCCCGGCAACCGGGACTGCATCCCGCCCATGACCGAAGCTGAAATCCCCGCCGTCGAAGTTGCGTCGGTTGCGAAGGTGTACGGCCAGCCCATGCTGGAGATGCCGCAGGATTTGTATATCCCGCCGGATGCGCTGGAAATTTTCCTCGAGCAGTTCGAGGGCCCGCTGGACCTGCTGCTCTACCTGATCCGCAAGGAAAACATCAGCGTCCTCGAAATCCCGATGGCGAAGCTGACGCTGCAGTACCTGGAATACGTCGAGCTGATGCGCAGCACGCAGCTGGAGCTGGCGGCGGAATACCTGCTGATGGCGGCGATGATGATCGAGATCAAGTCGCGCATGTTGTTGCCGCGCCCCGGCAATACAGAGCTGGAAGAAGACCCACGCGCCGAGCTGGTGCGCCGGTTGATGGAATACGAACAGATGAAGGCCGCCGCGCAGGGCATCAACGAAATGCCGCAGGCGGGCCGCGACTTCACAGTGGTGCAGGTGCTGTTCGAACGCGAAGCAACGTTTCGTCTGCCGGATGTGGATGTCGAAGACCTGAAGCTGGCGTGGCTGGGGCTGTTGCAGCGCGCATCGATCAACCGCCACCACCGGATCACCCGCGAGCAGTTGTCAGTGCGTTCGCACATGACCCGCATCCTGCGCATACTGCAGGTCGAGGGCTATGTGGAATTCACGCGCCTGTTCACTCCGGAAGAGGGCGTGCCGGTGCTGGTGGTGAGTTTCCTGGCGGTGCTGGAACTGGCCAAGGAAATCCTCATCGAAGTCAGCCAGGAACAGGCTTACTCGCCGATTTACGTCAAACTTAAAGGCAGCCCGCTGGCTGCCGTGCAATGAGCGCCATGGAAGAAAACACTGTAGAAAACAATGAAGTGAACGCTGAAACCAGCAGTGAAGAGAACACGCTGGATCTTTCCCACATCAAACATGTGCTGGAGACCGCACTGCTGGTCACGTCCGAGCCGATGTCGCTGATCGCGCTGAAAAAACTCTTCGACGAAAAACTCGACAGCGACACGCTGCGCAAGGTGCTCGATGATCTGAAGAGCGATTGGGATGGTCGCGGCGTGGAACTGGTCAGCGTGGCGTCCGGCTGGCGCTTTCGCGCGCGCCCGGAGTCGCAAACGTTTCTCGATCGGCTTGATCCGCAAAAGCCGCCGAAATACTCGCGCGCCGTCCTCGAGACTCTGGCAATTATTGTTTATAAACAACCAGTTACAAGAGGTGACATCGAGGAAATCCGCGGCGTGACTGTGTCACCAGGCATCCTCAAGGCGCTGGAAGCGCGCGGCTGGATCGACATCATCGGCCATCGCGAAGTGCCGGGACGGCCGGAAATTTTCGCGACCACCAAATCGTTTCTCGACGACCTGAACCTGCGCTCGCTGGAAGAGTTGCCGCCGCTGACTGACTTGGGCAATCTGGTGGAGCAGGCACCCAATGCCGAAATGGATCTTGCCGCGGCGCTGTCGGGTGAGTCGCCCACCATGGCCGAAGGCGTGATGGATGCCGATGACGCACCGGAGCAGATGGCAGACGCGGAAAACGAAGAGTCTGCAGATGAAACCGTCGAAGAAGAAATGGACGAGCGGCCGGTGCGGGCGCAGTTGCACTGAGCGGCGGTCTGGGCCGGACCACCAGCAGGTCAGCCGCGCCGCAGTTTGCGATCAGACCACTCGGCATGCAGGAATAGCGAGTTGTCTTTACCGGACGCCGCAATGAACTGTATTCCCAGCGGCAGCCCCGCAGCCCCTTTGCCGAACGGCAGAGTCAGACTCGGCAGCCGCAGCAGTGTCCATAGCAACCCGAAAATCGGTTCACCAGTGCTTTCGATGCCGGGAGCTTCGCTCGGTGCGCTAGGCGAGACCAGCACGTCGAAATCCCGGAATACATCTGCGATGCGCAGCCGAGCTTGTTTCGTTGCGACAACGCATTGCTCGTAGCGTGACCGGGTTACCTTACCGCCGGCGGCGATCCGGCCGAGCAGGTGCGGTGAAATCAGGTCCGGATGGCGCGTTCGTTCGAATGTCAGCGCGCGGTTAAATTCGTACGAACTGAGTTCAATCTGTATCTCATCAAGCGTCGCGAACGAGTCATCAAGCGTTACATCAGTGACATGTGCCCCCGCGGCAGCGAGAGTGCGCGCCGCCTGCTCGAGATTGGCTTTGCTCGTGTCATCGGCGGAATTCCACCACGGCGTGCGGCACAATCCGATCCGTGGCCGGAGTTTGTCGACGTTCTCGAAAGACGTGGGTGTCAGGCCGGAGAGTTCCTCCACGATCAGTGCCGCATCGGGAATGGTGCGTGTGAGGCTGCCGATAGTGTCCAGGGATTCCGACAGGAATTTGAGGCCCGCGCGATTGATCAGGCCGAACGACGGTTTGTAACCGACGACACCGCAATAAGCGGCCGGACGGACGATCGAGGATGACGTTTGCGTACCCAGCGCTATGGGTACCATGAAATCGGCCACCGCAGCCGCTGAACCGCTCGACGAACCACCCGGCGTGTGTGCCGGATTCAAGGGATTTCGCGTCTTGTTGGGTTGTCGCGTGGCGAACTCTGTTGATACCGCCTTGCCCAATATCAATCCGCCGAGTTCGCGGATCTGCGCGACGCATGCGGCGTCGCAGCCCGGTTGATTACCTTCGTAAATCCTGGATCCGTACTGCGTCGGCATGTCATGAGTATCAATTACGTCTTTGATGCCAACTGGAATTCCGTGCAGCCGTGAGCGTCGCGGCTGCTGATCCAGGGCGCGTGCCTGCTTGAGCACTGCGTCCGGGTCGATGAAAGCCCAGGCTTGCACAGCTGCTTCGCGATCAGCAATGCGTTCGAGGCATGAGGCCGCGAGCGTTTCGGCGGTCAGTTCACCGGCGGCAATTTTTCTGGAAGCTTCGGAGGCAGAGAGTCGGTTAGGCATGGTGGCTATGGATCAATGAGCGGGACAATAGGAAAAGATGGCGCCGTATTAGCGCCCTCTGACTCGGCATGACTAATTTGTTATTCGGCTTTGATGCCAGCGCGCTGGATGACATCCAGCCATTTTTTGGTCTCGTCGCGCATGAACTTGTCAAATTCCGCCGGAGGCATCGTTGATGAATCAACACCCTGGGCGTCCAGCTTCTTCATGATCTCCGGAGACATGGCGGTGGTGCTGACGGCGGCATTCATGCGCGCGATCAAGTCGGCTGGTGTATTTTTTGGCGCGAATAAACCATACCAGATGAAGGTGACGTAACCGGGCACGGTTTCGCTGATGGTGGGGGCGTCCGGCAGGGCGGGGTTGCGTTTTTTGCCACCGACTGCGAGCACCTTGAGTTTGCCGGCGCGGATGTGTGCCATCTCGGTGGGCAATGAACCGAGATGGATCTGAGTGTGTCCTGCGACCGTATCAGCAATTGCCGGTCCGCCGCCCTTGAATGGCACGTGGACCATGTTGACGCCAGTCATGAGTTTGAAGAGTTCCGTGTTCATGTGCGGAAATCCGCCGATGCCGGACGAGGAGTAGTTGAGTTTGCCCGGTTGCTTCTTTGCGAGTGCGATCAATTCTTTCACATTGCTGACCGGCAGCGAGGGATGCACCACGAGTGCACTGTCGGCAACGCCGACCAGTGCGGTTGGAGTCAGAGTGTTCACCAGATCCACATTCGTTTTTTGAATCAGGAAACCATATCCGGTGGAAGTGAGCATGAAGGTGTAACCATCAGCCGGAGCTTGCGCCGCAAGCTGCAGGCCGACAATGCTGCCGGCGCCGGGTCGGTTGTCGATGACCACCTGTTGCTTGAGTCTTTTGCTCATGTCGGGAGAAATGATGCGACCGACGATGTCGGTGCTGCCGCCGGGTGACCAGGGGATGATTACGCGAATCGGCCTGTCAGGCCAGTCGGCACTGATTGCCGGATTGATCCAGAGTGTGGACAGGATTGACGCCGTCAGGATTTCAGACAGACCAAATTTTATGTTCATAATATTTCTCTCCTCGAACACGTTGTAGTGTTCACTAAGAATAGCGACAATGTGTTGCCCGGGCAACTTGCTGCACGCATACAAAATTAATATCTATTCATCAGTAACTTTTTGATTCGAAGAATGATTTTTTGTAGCACCAAGAGAGGAGTCCACATGACAAACAAACCAGCAAGCGAGTCGCACCGTCTTGCCGCTGAAATCGGACTGGAGAATCCAACGCCCGCCGTACTTGAGCAGTTGCCTCTCGCGGCCGCCACTGCCCGCAAACACAAATCAGCGTTGCAGACTTTTGCACTTGTGCCGGCGGACGAGCCCGCCGTCGTTTTCAGCGCTGTGGGAAATGGCGTGAAATGAAAGACATTGCTTACCTCGGCATTGCGGATGCGGCACCGTTGCTGCGCGACAAAAAACTGTCACCCGTGGAATACACAAATGCATTGATTGCGCGCATCGAAAAACACGATCAGTCGTTAAATGCGTTTTTGCGCTTTACCCCTGAGCTCGCCATCGAGGCCGCGCGAACTGCTGAAGCGGAGATCATGCGTGGCGATTGGCGCGGCCCATTGCATGGCGTGCCCTACGGTCTCAAGGACATTGTTGATTACACTGGATTACCGACGACTGCGCATTCCAGAATCCTGATTGATAACGTTGCTAAAACAGATGCCTTTGTAACAAGGCGTTTGCGCGACGCCGGTGCAGTATTCATGGGCAAGCTCTCCACGCATGAATTTGCCCTGGGAGGCCCCTGTTTTGATCTGCCTTGGCCACCGGCGAGAAATCCCTGGAACAGGGAGCACTTTTGCGGCGGCTCATCCAGTGGTTCGGGGGCGGCGACTGCCGCAGGTTTCCTGCCGGCCGCAATAGGCACTGACACCGGTGGATCAGTGCGCAACCCGGCGACAATGTGTGGTGTGGTCGGCATGAAACCAACGTATGGGCTGGTCAGCCGCAGTGGCGTTGTACCGCTCGCGTTTTCGCTAGATCACGTTGGACCGCTGACCCGTGGCGTCAGGGACAACGCCATGATGCTCGACATCATTGCCGGACATGATCCGCATGATCCGGGCAGCGTAAAGTCGGAATCAACCGGATACGCGTCCAGAATTGAATCAGGCGTAAAGGGTATGCGCATTGGTGTGCTGCGCCATTTTTACAACCGGGACATGGTGGCGGACCCCGAAGTGGTGGCGGGCATCGAGGCTGCGGTGCAGGTGCTGGAAGGGCTGGGGGCGAAGGTACGCGAAGTCAGCACTTTCTCACTGCCGGAGTATTTGGGGTGCAATCGCATCATCCTCACCAGCGAGGCCTACGCGATACACGAAGCATGGTTGCGTGACAAACCCCAGGACTATGGCGACCGTACGCGCCAGCGGTTATTGACAGGTGCCTTTATGAAAGCGGCAGACTACATCAATGCCAACCGGGTTCGTCGCAAGCTGAGCCTGGCCTTTAATGCACTTTTTTCCGATGTCGACGTCATCATTACTTCGAGCGCCATGGATTTGCCCTGTCGTATCGATGACGACGAGCAGGTGGAATACACCTATGGGAGACAGTCACGCGCGCCGTTCAACCTTACGGGCGGGCCGGCAATGGCGGTTCCAGTCGGGTTCTCGAAATCCGGTCTGCCGCTAGGCATGCAACTCGTTGGAAAACCGTTCAGCGAAGCCGTGCTGTACCGGACGGCGTATGCCTATGAGCAGGCCGTGGACTGGGGGAATACTCACCCGACGCTGGCGTGAGTAAATCATGACTACACCCAACCTGTATTTCATGGGCATTGCCGAAATGTCCCGGCTCATAGAGTCGAAAAAGCTGTCGCCGGTTGAACTGACCGACGCGATGCTGTCGCGTATCGTGGAGCTTGATCCGCAGCTCAATGCCTTCATCACTGTGACTGCGGAGCTTGCGCGCAAACAGGCGAGGGCTGCAGAGCAGGATATTGCCGGCGGCAACTATCGGGGGCCGCTGCATGGCATACCGTTTGCCCTTAAGGATATTTATTACACCAAAGACATACTGACTTCCGGCGGATCCAGGGTCTGCGTAAACAACATTCCCGACGCGGATGCCACCACCACCCGCAAACTCCGTGAAGCGGGTGCGGTATTGCTCGGCAAACTGCAGACGCATGAGTTTGCACATGGCGGACCGTCGTTTGATTTGCCCTGGCCACCGGCGCGCAACCCATGGAATCTTGAGCACTTCACTGGCGGCTCGTCCAGCGGATCGGGCGCTGCGCTGGCCGCCGGGTTGACACCTGCGGCGCTGGGTTCGGACACTGGAGGGTCGATCCGTGGCCCGGCTTCGTTCTGCGGTATTACCGGACTGATGCCGACCTACGGACTGGTCAGCCGTGCCGGCGTGATTCCCAATTCATTTACCTTCGATCACTGCGGACCGATGGCGCGCAGCGCGGAGGATTGCGCGATCCTGCTGCAGGCGATTGCCGGCTACGACGCGCAGGACGCTGGAAGTATCAGGCAGGAGATTCCCGATTTCCGCGCGGCCCTTAATCCCGATATCCGGGGCATGAAGATCGGCGTATTGAGGCACTACTGGGAAGAGGACCTGCCCGCGCACCCGGACCATGCCGCCGCCCTTGAGGAAGCCATCCGGGTATTTGGCAAACTGGGTGCCAAAATTGAAGACTGCCGTGCACGACCGATGATGGATGGGCTCGATATCAAGGTCATCATCGGCGAGAGCGAAATTTTTGCGATCCACCAGGAGCAGTTGATCTCGCGGCCGGGCGATTTCGGCCGCGATTTCCTGGGCCGCATCTTGCCGGCCTGCTTGTTCCAGGCAGCGGATTATGTGC
>JBBKXO010000031.1:0-6172 GCA_037969525.1 Burkholderiales bacterium
CGAAGGCGCAGGGCACGGCAAAACCCTCGCCACCTCTGGTGAGAGAGATTGTGCAAGGTATGCCCAAGGGCGACAGGCAGGAGGTGCGAGTCCTCACAGCAACCCTAATGCCCGGCGACAGGACTCCGTTCCATACACACCGTTTTCCCGTGACCGTTTACGTTCTGGAAGGCGCATTCACTTTGGAGATGGAGGGGCGCGCGCCGGTCACGATTAAAGCCGGTCAAGCGATGGTCGAACCTCCTGAAGTAAAAATGACGGGCTACAACCGCAGCAGCGTCGAGCACACGCGAGTCGTGATCTTCTACGTGAGCGATCCGGACACGCCATTTCTTGACCCTGCGCATCGTTAATCAACTTGTTGGGACTTGGGGTGCGTGCGATGAAGTCATCTAACTGCACGTTGCAGCAGACGCAGTGAAGTGCGCGGTTGAACGCGGACGTTAATTGTTTTGATCCCGAGAATTACTGCCGCACTATCCCCAGCTTCTCGTATATAGGCCTGATCTGCGCGCGTATGGCGTGACGGCGCTGTGCCAGTACCAGTGCGGCGGCTACGCAGCACAGTCCGCCTAGTGTCAGTGTTGCGCGTGGGCCGATGAGGTCGGCCAGTGCGCCGGCGGCGAGGCTGCCGAAGGGGGCGATGCCGAGGAATGCTGCGGTGTAGAGGCTCATCACCCGGCCGCGTTTGTCATCGTCGACGATGGTCTGCAGGATCATGTTGACCGAGACCGAGGTGACCAGGATGCCGAAGCCGATGACTACCAGCAGCGGCAGAGCGTAGGCGGTCGACGGTGCCTGCGCGAACAGCGCCGCCGCCGGCATCGCGCTGGCGATGATGATCAGCCGGATCAGGCCGCGGGTGTTGGCGCGCGAGGCGAGGTACAGCGTGCCGGAGATGGCGCCCAGTCCGCCGGCTCCCACCAGGAAGCCCATGTCTTGGGCATTGCCGCCGAATACTTCGCGCACGATGACCGGCATCAGCGTGGCATAGGGCGTGCCGAGGAAGGCAACCACGGCCAGCGTCAGCAGCAGTGCGCGGATCGGCAGCAGGTTCCAGGCGTAATGGAAACCTTCGCGCAGACCGGCGAGCATGGGGGTTTTTACGGGTGCACGCGGTTGCGGGCGCACGCTGATCATCAGGAATGAGATGACCACGGCGATGTAGGTCAGCGCATTGATCAGAAAGCAATGCGCCTCGCTCAGCACACCGATCAGGATGCCAGCGATCGCGGGTCCGAGCAGCCGGCCGCAGTTGGCCATCAGCGACGTCAGTGCGATGGCATTGGGCAGGTCTTCCTTGCCGTTCACCAGTTCCAGCAGGTAGGCATGGCGGATCGGCAGCTCGATGGCGACGAGGATGCCGAGGCACATCGCCAACGTGACGATATGCCAGGGCGCGATGATGCCGGCGAGTGCCAGTGCCGCCAGCGTTGCCGCCTGCAGGAGTTCCAGCAACTGGGTTATGAACATCGTGCGGTGCAGATTGCAGCGATCCGACCACATGCCCGCCAGGGGAGACAGCAGCAGGATGGGTACGCTGCTGGCGAAGGCGAGTACGCCCAACAGCGTCGCCGAACCGGTGAGCCGGTAGAGCAGCCAGCTCTGCGCCACCATCTGGATCCAGTAGCCGATCAGCGCGAAGATCTGGCCTGAAAGGAACAGCCGGAAATTGCGGTGACGCAGAGCGCGTAATGCGGGCAGGGCCATGGGAAGGGGAGAAAAGATCGCATTCTACTTCATGGACTTCCGCGGGAGCCGGCACACGCACTGCGGTAAAATCAGGCGCTTCCATGGCAGACGACAATACCGTGACCGGCGGCGCGCCTCTGGCGTCGCGTTTAATCACCATTTACCAGCTGATGGCCGTGGTGCTGTTGTGGAACAGCGCCTACAAGGGCGCGCGGGTGCTCAATACCCTGTACGCGCTGGAACTGGGCGCGACTCCTCTGGTCATCGGTCTGCTGCTCGCTACCTATGGCGTGTTTCCGCTGCTGCTGGCGGTAAAGGCGGGGCGTCTGGCCGATCGTTACGGTTCGCGGGTGCCGATCATGGTCGGCATGGTGGTGTGCTCGCTCAGCGTGATGCTGCCGTGGTTCCTGCCCAGCCTGCCGATGTTGTTTGTCGCTGCGGCGCTCACCGGCTTCGGTTTCATACTCGGGCAGGTGGCGTTTCAGTCACTGGTCGGATCGCTGGGCGTTGGTGCAGCGCGCACCCGCAATTTCAATCTGTATGCACTGATCATCGCCGTTGCCGATTTTATCGGACCGGTGTTTGCCGGATTTTCGATTGACCATGGCGGTCATGTCCGCACTTACCTGTTCCTCGGTTTGCTGGGTGCGGTGGCTACGGTGGCGATGATCGCACTGGCCAAGCGGGTGCCGCGCCATCTGAAGCCGGCGCCGGCACCGGCCGGCCGCCGCATGTCTGACCTGTGGCGCGATACCGACATGCGCCGTGTGCTGATTGCCGGTGCCGTGGTGATGACCGGCATCGACCTGTTCCAGCTCTACATGCCGCTCTATGGCCACCAGATCGGCCTGTCGGCTTCGATGATCGGTGTGATCCTGGGCTGTGCAGCTGCGGCCACGTTTGTCTCGCGCGCCCTGTTGCCGCTGCTGGTCAGGAATTTCGGTGAAGAAAAAACGCTGCTTTATGCGCTGTTTCTCGCCGCAGCAATGTTCACGCTGATCCCCCTGTTCTCCAGCGCCCTGATGCTGGGCGTGATCTGTTTCACGCTGGGCCTGGGCATGGGCCTGGGGCAGCCGCTGACGGTGATGCTGTGTTACCAATACTCACCCGAAGGCCGTGCCGGAGAATCGCTGGGCCTGCGCATTGCCATCAATAATTCCATGCACGTTGGGGTGCCGGCGCTGTTCGGCGCAGTGGGGGCAGCGTTCGGGCTGGCGCCGGTATTCTGGGTGAGCGCCGGCGCCATAGCTGCCGGCAACTGGTACGCGCGCAAGCGTACTGACTGAGCGTACGGAGTAACGCCTCTTGCCTATACATCTGCTGCTGCTGGTCGTGCTGCTCAACATGAGCGCTTTCCGCGGCAGCAAGGTGCTGGTGTCGCTGTTTGCACTGGAACTGGGTTCCCCGCAGATCATGCTGGGCGTGATTGTCGCCCTGTATTCCCTGTGCCCGATGCTGCTGGCGCTTTATGCAGGCAAGCTGTCGGACCGCTTTGGCGTGCGCTGGCCGCTGGCGCTGGGTTCGCTGGGCATCGCCCTGTCGCTGATGCTGCCCGGCGTCCTGCCGTCATTGAACATGCTTTATGTATCGGCATTCCTGATCGGCGCTTCGCACGTGTTCTACAACGTGTCGGCGCAGAACCTGGTCGGCATGCTAAGCACGCCCGAAACGCGTACCCGCAATTTCAGCAACTTCAGCCTGTGCATCGCCAGCGGTGGCTTCATCGGGCCGCTGATTGCCGGATTTGCGATTGATACGCTGGGCCATGCCGTGGCCTACCTGTGCATCGCCGTGACGCCGGTAATATCGGCCGTGATCATGTTTGCTGCCCGCAAGCGACTTGCGGCGCTGAACGGCGGCCGGTCGAAGAAAGATGAAGAGATGGGTTACGCCGTCGGACTGCTGCACAATGCGCCGCTGCGGCGCACCCTGATCACCAGCGGCATCATCCTCACGGCAATCGACCTGTTCCAGTTCTACATGCCGATATACGGCCATGCCATCGGCTTGTCCGCCTCGGCGATCGGCGTCGTGCTGGCCATGTTTGCTGCGGCGTCGTTTCTGGTGCGCATCATCATGCCGCGGTTGGCCGCTCATTTTGGCGAGGAGCAGGTGCTGACGGCATCGATATTCATAGCCGCTGCGACCTACCTGCTGTTTCCGCTGATGGAAAGCGGCGTGCTGCTGGCGGCGATTGCATTCGTGCTGGGGCTGGGTACCGGCTGCGGCCAGCCGCTGACGCTGATGATGATCCATGCGAAGGCACCCGAGGGCCGATCCGGCGAGGCGCTGGGTCTGCGTATGTCGATCAACAATCTGACGCACATCGTGGTGCCGCTGTTTTTTGGCGCCGTGGGCACCGCATTTGGCCTGGCACCGGTGTTTCTGGCGAATGCTGCCATGCTTGGCGCTGGCGGCATGTTGAGCCGGCGGCGCTGAAATCTGCAATCGCTATAATTCATGCACTTACTGTAAGGGATACACCATGAAAATCGCAATCATCGATGATTATCAGGATGCTTTCCGCCATACGGCGGCGGCTAAGCAGCTCGCCGGGCACGAACTGCTGGTCTATACCGATACCGAGAAAGATTCTGCGAAACTGGCGCAGCGATTGAAAGATGCCGAAATCCTGGTGCTGACGCAGCAACGTTCAAAAATGCCGCGCGCGGTGATTGAAAAACTGTCCAAACTGAAAATGATCAGCCAGACCGGACGCAACGCGTACCACATTGATATCGCTGCCTGCACCGAGCAGGGCATACTTATTTCCGCCAGTGGCGGCGGTAATCCCACGCCGACGGCAGAACTGGCCTGGGGCCTGATCATTGCCGCGCTGCGGCGCATCCCGCAGGAAGTCCAGCGCCTGAAAAGCGGCCAGTGGCAGGGCTCAGTCGGCACCGGGCTCGCCGGCAAGACGCTAGGTATTTACGCCTATGGCCGCATCGGCAGCATGGTGGCCAATGTCGGCAAGGCCTTCGGCATGAAGGTGGTCTGCTGGGGCCGTGGCGGTTCCACCGCCAAGGCGCGCGCAGCCGGGTTTGATGTCGCTGCCAGCCGCGAGGCGTTTTTTGCCGAATCCGATGTCATCTCGCTGCATCTGCCGCTGAATGACGGCACCCGCGGCATTGTTACCGCAGAGGATTTGGGGCGGATGAAAACCACGGCACTGATCGTCAACACCAGTCGGGCACCAATCATTGCCAAGGACGCGCTGGTGAATGCGCTGAAAGCCGGGCGGCCCGGTCGTGCGGCCATCGATGTCTACGAGGAAGAGCCGGTGATGAATGCCAGCCATCCGCTGATCGCTATGGACAACGTGGTGTGCACGCCGCACCTGGGTTATGTGGAAGAGGCGACCTATGAGTCGTACTACGGCACGGCGGTTGAACAGATCGTGGCCTGGCTGGCCGGCAAGCCGATCAATGTTGCCAATCCGGACGTGCTGAAAAAATAAAGGGGATTACGCGCATGGCTATGCGGAAATTGCGTTGCGGCGTGGCCGCGGTGGAGGCGCTGCGTGCGGCGGGCGTGAGCAAGGTGTTCGGCCTGATGGGTTCGAGCACGCTGGAGATGTATGACGCGCTGTATGACGTCCAGAAGGAGATCGAATACATCGGCGTGCGCCATGAGAACTGTGGCATGCACATGGCTGATGCCTACGGACGCGTCACGCAGACGCCGGGCGTGTTCATCTGCGGCCAGGCCGGGCCGGGCGCCGCGAATATGGTACTGGGACTGGCGCAGGCGAGGTTCGCCTATTCGCCGGTGGTGGCTATCACCGGACTGGCGTCATCCGAACATCTGGGGCGCGATGCCTTCCAGGAAATCGACCAGCACACGCTGTTCCTGCCGGTGACCAAGCGCGTGATGACCGTGCCGCGACCGGAACGCATACCCGAATTCATCTTCGAAGCCTTCCGCATTGCCAATGCCGGTCGCCGCGGCCCGGTGGTGGTGAACATTCCGCGCGATCTGTTCAATCACGACATTGATGTCGACATTCCAGAACGTTTTGCGATGGACATCAAGGCGCCTGCGGCTGATCTTGCGACATTGGCAGAGATCCAGAAGCTGATACTCGCGGCGAAAAAGCCGGTGATCCACGCCGGTGCCGGCATCAAATGGGCGCGGGCCAGTACCAAGCTCGCCGCGCTGGCGGAGAAACTGCAGATACCGGTGACCAGTTCCGCCGGCCACGCCGACGTCCTGCCCATGGATTTCCCGTTGCATGCCGGCGGTGTCGGACCACGGGGCAACCCGGTCGCCAGCACGCTGATGCGCGAAGCCGATCTGATCATCGCGCTGGGCACGCGGCTCGGCTTCAACACCACGTTCTACAAATACACCGATGTATCGTCGACCGCGAAAATCGTGCAGGTCGACATTGACCCCGTGGCGCTGGGCCGTTTTTTCCCGACCACGCTGGCGGTGGCGGCTGATGCCGGCGCGGTGATCGACGGTCTGTCCGGAGTGATGC
>JBBKXO010000032.1:0-10952 GCA_037969525.1 Burkholderiales bacterium
GTCGCCAGCGTGTACGGTATGCCTGCGGCCTTCGCCGCGCGCGCCAGTTCGAGTTCACCTTCGTACCAGGCCAGACCCGCCGAACCGGTGGGCCCGACCACCAGCGGCATGGCCTGCGGTTTGCCGTAGAGCGTGGTGGCGAGGCTGCGCTTGGATGTATCCACCAGCATGTGCGGATTCAATTTGATGCGCTCGAACGCGGCACGATTGTTGGCCACCGCCACCTCGTCGCCATTGCCGCGGTCAAAAAATTCGAACACACCCTTGGGCAAACGCTGGCGTGCCAGTTTGCGCAAATCGGCAATGTCGTAGGCATTCAACGTGCGATCAGTCATGCTGCGCCTTCTCCCTAAATTACAAAAAGATCAATATAATCAACTACTTATAAATTTCCTGCGGGCACCGCCTTAAAACAGCACGCGCACCAGCAGCGATACGCCCAGCAATACCAGCAACACCGCGACAAAACGCAGCAGTGCCGCGTGCGATACCCGACCGTGAATGCGGTTGCCCACCCACAGTCCGGCGAGTGCGAAGGGCAGCAGCAACGCAAAGGTGATCAAGCGGTCGGCAAGCATCAGTCCGCTGAAGGCAAACACCAGCGCGCGGATGCTCACCGACAGCAACACCATGTTGGACAGCGTGGCGCGCAGCGCCCCCTTGTCCATCAACCGCCGCGACAGATAGACGGCATAGGGCGGCGCTCCGACACCGAACAGCGTGCCCATCGCCCCGCCGGTAAAACCCGATATCGGCGCCCAGCGCTGGCTGATGATGCGCGTGGGCACGCCCTCGTACAGCGACCATACGCCGTAGAGCAGCAGGAATACGCTTAACGCGGTGAGCGTGGCCTCGTGCGGCAGCGTCACCAGCAGCGTTACGCCGGCCACCGCACCGATCAGCGAGAACGGCGCCAGCCATTTCAGTTCCGACTTGTCGGCCTCGTGCGAAAAACGGCGTCCCAGCGCGAGTGCTGCGGCCACATCGAGCAACACAGCCATCGGCAACACAAAATTCAGCGGAAAGAAGAACGACAGCAGTGGAATGGTGAACAATGCCGCGCCGAAGGCCGAAATACCGAAAATCACATACGAACCGGCAACGATGGCCGCGCACGCGGCATACGTCGCCAGATCAAAGGGAATGTTCACAAAAAGAAACGCCGGCCCAGGAGCCGGCGTCGCCGCAGCAGGTGCTGATCAGACAAGATTCAGATGCTCGATACCGGACATGCTGTCCCTGTCCTTGGCTTCCTTGCCCTGGAGCTTGATCATCAGCCGCAGTTCGTTCATCGAGTCGGCATTGCGCAACGCGTCTTCGTAGCTGATGGAACCGTCCTCGTACAGATCAAACAAGTGTTGATCGAAAGTCTGCATGCCCATTTCACGCGACTTCGCCATGACGCCCTTGATCTCGTGCACTTCGCCCTTGAAGATCATGTCGGAGATCAGCGGCGAGTTGAGCAGGATTTCCACCGCGGCGGCACGGCCCTTGCCGTCCTTTTTCGGGATCAACCGCTGCGACACCAGCGCGCGCATGTTCAGCGACAGATCCATCAACAACTGCTGTTTGCGCTCTTCGGGGAAGAAATTGATGATGCGGTCAATCGCCTGATTGGAGCTGTTGGCGTGCAAGGTAGCCATGCAAAGGTGGCCGGTCTCGGCAAAGGCAATCGCATGGTCCATGGTTTCGCGGTCGCGGATTTCACCGATCAGGATCACGTCGGGCGCCTGACGCAGGGTGTTTTTCAGCGCCGCGTGCCAGGAATCGGTATCGACACCGACTTCACGCTGGGTGATCACGCAATTCTTGTGGTCATGCACGTATTCGACCGGATCCTCGATAGTGACGATATGCCCGTAGCTGTTTTCATTGCGGTAGCCGATCATTGCCGCCAGCGAGGTTGATTTACCAGAACCCGTACCGCCGACCATGATGACCAGACCGCGCTTGGTCATCACCACGTCTTTCAGTACCGCCGGCAGCTTCAGGTCAGAAAACTTCGGGATCGCCGTGTTGATGGTCCGCAGCACCATGCCGACGCGGCCCATCTGCATGAACGCGTTGACGCGGAAGCGGCCGATATCGCCGGGGCTGACCGCGAAGTTGCATTCCTTGGTGGCCTCGAACTCGCCCGCCTGCTTGTCATTCATGATGCCGCGCGCCAGCTCCGAGGTGTGCTGTGCCGTCAGCGTTTGCTGCGCCACGGGTGTCATCTTGCCATCCAGCTTGATCGCGGGTGGGAATCCCACCGTAATGAACAGGTCGGATGCCTTCTTCGCGACCATCGCCCTCAGCAGATCGTGCATGAACTTGACTGCCTGTTCTCTTTCCATGCTGTGCTCCTGTTTTGTTTTGTTTCCCCCGTGTCAGCCTGACCAACTAGCGGAAGTTGTCCTTGTTCATGGCCTTGCTGCGCGCCTCTTCCATCGACACAACATTACGCTTTACCAGTTCCAGCAGATTCTGGTCCAGCGTCTGCATGCCCAGCTGGGCGCCGGTCTGGATGGCTGAATACATCTGCGCGATCTTGTTCTCGCGGATCAGGTTGCGGATGGCCGGTGTGCCGATCATGATCTCGTGCGCGGCAGCACGGCCGCTGCCGTCCTTGGTTTTGAGCAGCGTCTGCGAAATGACCGCGCGCAGCGATTCCGACAGCATCGAGCGCATCATCTCCTTCTCCTCGGCCGGAAACACGTCGACGATCCGGTCGATGGTCTTGGCCGCGGAACTGGTGTGCAGCGTGCCGAACACCAAGTGGCCAGTTTCAGCAGCGGTCAGCGCCAGGCGGATGGTTTCCAGGTCGCGCATCTCGCCGACCAGGATGATGTCCGGATCTTCACGCAAGGCCGAACGCAGCGCGTTGGCGAAAGACAGCGTGTGAGGGCCGACTTCGCGCTGGTTGATCAGGCATTTCTTTGATTCGTGCACGAATTCGATCGGGTCTTCCACCGTCAGGATGTGACCCTGCTCGTTTTCATTGATATGGTTAATGATCGCTGCCAGCGTCGTCGACTTGCCCGACCCCGTTGGGCCAGTGACCAGCACAACTCCGCGCGGCTGGTTTGCAATCTCAACGAACACCTTCGGCGCCTTCAGGTCTTCCAGACTCAACACCTTGGAAGGAATGGTCCGGAACACGGCACCCGCACCGCGTTGCTGCACAAAAGCGTTAACGCGAAAACGCGCGAGATTGGGGATTTCGAAGGAAAAATCGCAGTCGAGGTTTTCTTCATAAAACTTGCGCTGGCCGTCGTTCATGATGTCATAAACCATGGCGTGTACGTCTTTGTGATCCAGCGAGGGCAGGTTGATGCGGCGGATGTCGCCATGCACGCGGATCATCGGCGGCAACCCGGAGGACAGATGCAGGTCGGAGGCTTTGTTTTTGACTACGAAGGCCAGCAGTTCGGAGATGTCCATTTATAATTCCCTCTGGGATGGGCGGGTCAGGCCGTTTTAGCATGTAAATCAACATGCAGCCATGCGTTATAACGCCTGCTACTGAGCGTGATGAAATTATGGACACAATCGCTGCGAACTTGCAAGCCGTAAACGCCCGGATTGCGCAGGCTGCGGCAAACGCAAACCGCGTCCCGACGGACGTGCGCCTGCTCGCCGTCAGCAAGACCTGCGGTGCGGAGCGCATCGCCGCAGCCTGGCGCTGCGGGCAACGTGCATTCGGTGAAAATTCCGTGCAGGAAGCAGTCCACAAGATGCGCGAACTCGAGCATCTGGACATTGAATGGCATTTCATAGGTCCGGTGCAAAGCAACAAATCGCGCCCCATCGCCCTGCACTTTTCCTGGGTGCACAGCATTGAGCGCGAAAAAATCGCGTTGCGACTGAACGAAGCGCGCCCGGCGCATTTGCCGCCGCTCAATGTGCTGATTCAGGTCAACGTCAGCGGTGAAGCCAGCAAAAGCGGCGTTGCACCCGGTGCCGAGCGTGCACTGGCGGCTGCCATCCGCGCCCTGCCACGCCTGAAACTTCGCGGACTGATGGCCATACCGGAGCCGACCAAGGACGCTGCGCTTCAGCGTAAACAATTCGCGCTGTTGCGCAGCCTGCAGCAGGGGCTGCGGACTGCCGATGACGATGCAGTGGATACGTTGTCCATGGGCATGTCAGATGATCTGGAGGCTGCGATTGGCGAAGGTGCGACCATCGTGCGTGTGGGCACCGCAATATTCGGGGCGCGCAAAGACGTGAAAAGTGAAATCTGAACCGTATAATGCACTGCGTGCCGATTGTCCGGTCGATTGTCCGGTCGTTCTGGTTCTGAGCTGCCGGGCGCGGCACTTTGCACAAACTGCTATTAGCGCATCAATTCATAAATGAATATATTGTTTATCGGCGGCGGCAACATGGCGGCCGCGATTATCGGCGGGCTGATTGCCAAAAACTGGCCTCCTGCAGCCATCCACGCGGTCGACGTTCAGCCGGAGGCACTGGGGCGCCTGAAACAGCAATTCGGCGTCGCCACTTCAGCGAATTCCGCCGCTGCGGCGGCAAATGCCAACTGCATCTTGCTCGCCGTCAAGCCACAGCAAATGCGCGAAGTTGCGCTGTCTCTTGCTCCAGCCGTCAATAACCAGCTGATCATCAGCATCGCCGCCGGCATTCGCTGCGATGCTTTATCCCGCTGGCTGGGACCTGCGGCGCACATCGTGCGGGCGATGCCCAATACGCCCGCCCTGGTCGCCGCCGGAATAACCGGCCTGTTTGCCATGCCCGGAGTCACAGCGGCGCAGCGCGGTGACGCCGAACGTATCCTCACCGCAGTGGGCGATACTTTCTGGGTAGACCGTGAAGACATGCTCGACGCTGTCACCGCGGTATCCGGCAGCGGTCCGGCCTATGTGTTCTATTTCATCGAAGCATTGGAGCAGGCAGCCCGTGATCTCGGCCTGTCACCCGAGGTTGCGCGGCATAGTGCGCTGGCCACTTTTGCCGGCGCAGTAAAACTCGCCACCGAGAGCGATACCGATCCGGCAACGCTGCGCGCACGCGTCACCTCCAAGGGCGGGACCACCGAACGCGCGATCGGCGTACTCGACGCCGCGGCAGTCAAGGTCGCATTCGGGCGCGCAGTGCGCGCCGCAGCGGAACGTTCCGCCGAATTGGGCGACACCCTGGGCAAGGACTGAAGTGCTGGGCAACGCGCTGATTTTCATCGCACAGATGGCTTTCGGGCTGATCACGCTCGCGCTGCTGCTGCGCTTTTACATGCAATGGGTGCGCGCGCCTTACCGCAACCCGCTCACCGATTTTGTCAATGCCCTGACCGACTTCATGGTGCGTCCGGCGCGGCGCATAGTGCCTGGATTGTGGGGACTCGATCTGCCGACGCTGCTGCTGGCCTGGGCGGTGCAGATGATCGAGCTGCTGGTGGTGCTGCAGATCCGTGGCTACAGTTTCGGCGCCGAAATCGGCCTGGCCGGCATCGGTCTGGCGTTATTCGCTGCAACGGCCGTATTCAAATTGTTGATATACATCGCGCTGGTATCCACACTGCTGCAGGCCGTGCTGTCGTGGATCAATCCCGGCAGCCCGCTTGCGCCGCTGCTCGACACCATGACACGGCCCTTACTGCGCCTGTTCCGCCGGCGCATCCCGCCGGTGGGCAATGTCGACCTGTCACCGCTGTTTGTGCTGGTGATCTGCCAGTTGCTGCTGATCCTGCCGGTGGCCTGGCTGGAATCCGAAGCGCTGCGCCTGCTGCGGTGACTGCATCGTGGCTGCGCCATCAGGCCGATGCCTCGCGCCTGATACTGCGCATCCACGCCCAGCCCAACGCCAAATCGACCGGCGCCGCCGGGCTGCACGGCGACGCGCTGAAAGTACGTATCGCGGCACCTGCCGTCGATGACAAGGCCAACGTGGCGCTGCTCTCCTGGCTGGCCGCTGCACTGGACCTGCCGCGCAGCGCATTACGGCTCAGCAGCGGCGCGACTTCCCGGCGCAAGGTCATCGAGATCCATCCTGCCAGTGCCGCAGTTGTTGCGCGTGCAGCGGCTTTGGCGGACTAATCCCCGTCCGCACCCTGTTCGTCTTCAACCAATCCCCAGCGCAACCGCCACGCCCTCACCAGCATCGTGGCGGCGATCCACAGTGCCAGCAGCGCCAGCGGTACCGTAACTGCCAGCGGCATGAACAGTGCGACGGCGGCTAGCAGCAGAAAACCCAGCGCAATACTGAACATCATTCCGGATTCCGCCGGCCCCAGTATGCGTCGGCTGCCGAACGCTGCGCCCACGGTATTACCGATGCGCAGTGCGCCTGCAGCAGCGCGTGCCGCGCGTCCGCTGGAGCCTGCGGCAGGGCGTGAATTCGGCATTGAGCGCCGCACTCCGTGTCGAGCACCGAGCACGATCTCGGTCGCGTTCTGCAGATCTTCCTCATACATGTCCTGCATGTAACGCGCGCAGCCGGCATCCTCAATCGCCACATCGAGTTCGTAATTGTTGATCCAGCTTGCAATATTGAGGTTGGTCGATCCCACGCGTGCCCAACGCCCGTCAGCCACGGCGGTCTTCGCATGCAGCATCGCCCCGTTCCACTCGAATACGCGGATACCTGCTTCCAGCAGCGGACGATAACCTGACTGGGACAATCGCCCCAGCAGCGGTACATCGCTGGTGCCGGGGACCAGCAGCCGCACATCGACGCCGTCACTTGCGGCGGCGCGCAATGCCTGCACATAAGGCGCCATACTGACAAAGTAGGCATCGGTCAGCCATAGCGTTTCACGCGCCATCGCGGCAATCATCTGGTCGACCCGGTAGAGTCCTCCAAAATAGGGCTGGCTGGCCAGTACGCGCACCAGGACTTCGCCGGCGTTTGGCACATCGTCGCTGGTAATTTCGACATCCAGCGCGCCTTCCCCTGCCGCCGCCCAGGTTTCGGCAAAAGCGCGTTCGATGTCGGCAACAGCGGGGCCCCGGATTTCGATGCCGGTGTCGCGCCAGGGCGCCACACCGCGTTCCGGCTGACCCAGCCACTTGCTGCTGATACACAGCCCTGTGACATAGCCGACCGCGCCGTCGACCGCCACCATCTTGCGGTGGTCACGGGTCATCCAGCCGAACGGGCTGTCAAAGCGCGGCGCATTGAAACAACGCACCATGCCCCCGGCTTCGACCAGCGGCTGCAACACACGGCTTGTATGTACGCCGATGGCCCCCATCCAGTCGTAAATCAGCCGCACCGCAACACCCGCACGGGCGCGGTCGGCCAGTGCAGCGACAAATTCGCGGCCGGTTGCATCGTCAGCAATGATGTAGTTTTCAAACAGTACGGAGCTGCGGGCATCGGCAATTGCCGCCAGCCATGCCGGATAATTTTCCTCGGCATCGCGCAATATGCGCACCGCATTCCCAGCGACCAGTGGGGCCCCGCCAGCGCGGGCCAGCACCTGCTCGGCAAGTCGGCGCAGTTCGGCGCTACCGCGCTGCGCGGTGATGTCCGAATGCAATGCTGCGGATTTTGCCATGGTGCGGCCTTAAAATGAGCCGAAGCTTGAAACAAAGCGCCGTCCCGTCACATCAGCACAATGTCGTACTGCTCCTGATTGTAGGCCGACTCCACCTGCAGCGAAATCGGTTTACCGATGAAATCCGACAGCATGGCAAGGTTCTGCGATTCCTCGTCGAGAAACATGTCGATTACGGGCTGCGCCGCCAGTATGCGGAACTCCCGCGCATTGAACTGCCGCGCTTCGCGCACCAATTCACGCAGCGCCTCATAACACACCGACTGCGCGGTTTTCAGTGCACCGCGTCCGGCGCAGGTCGGGCAGGGCTCGCACAGCACATGGGCCAGGCTCTCGCGGGTGCGCTTGCGCGTCATCTCAACCAGCCCGAGCTGGGTGAAGCCGTTGATGGTCATGCGCGTGCGGTCACGCGCCAGCGCCTTGCGGAATTCGTTGAGCACCGCATTGCGGTACTCCTCGGTATCCATGTCGATAAAATCGATGATGATGATGCCGCCGAGGTTGCGCAGCCTTAACTGGCGCGCGATGATCTGCGCCGCCTCCAGATTGGTTTTGAATATGGTGTCGTCAAAAGTCCGGCCACCGACAAAGCCCCCGGTATTGACATCCACCGTCGTCAGCGCCTCGGTCTGGTCGATGATCAGGTAGCCACCGGATTTGAGATCGACCCGCCGCGCCAGTGCGCGCTCGATGTCGTCCTCGACATTGTGCAGATCAAACAACGGACGCTCACCCTCGTAGTGGGACAGCTGCGCCAGCACGTTGGGCGTGAACTGGGCGGCAAACTGACACATCGCCTGATGCGTCTCCCGCGAGTCGACATAAATTCGCCCGGTGTCTTCATGCGCGAAATCCCGCAGTACGCGCAAACTCAGATTGAGGTCCTGATAAAGCAGCGCCAGCGACGGCGCGGTGCGCGCCTGGTCCTGAATGTCGTGCCACAGCTTGCGCAGGTACTCGATGTCCGAAACCAGCTCGCGGTCGGATGCCGTTTCGGCCATGGTGCGGACAATGAATCCGCCTTTTTCATTTTCGGGTATCAGGAGCTGCAGCCGCTCCCGCAGGTGCACGCGCTCTTCCTCGTCCTCTATGCGCTGTGAAATGCCGATGTGCGATTCCTGCGGCAGAAAAACCAGCAGGCGGCCGGCGATGCTGATCTGGGTCGACAGCCGGGCACCCTTGGTGCCGAGCGGATCCTTGATCACCTGCACCATCAGGTTCTGCCCTTCGTTGAGCAGCTTCTCGATGGGCATGCCCGGGTCGCCGTTTGTGCGATTGCCCCAGATGTCGGCAACATGCAGAAACGCCGCGCGCTCTCCGCCGATGTCTACAAATGCCGACTGCATGCCGGGCAAAACCCGGACGACGCGCCCCATGTAGATGTTGCCGACGAAACCCCGGGCCGAGGCGCGCTCCAGATGCAGTTCCTGGGTGACGCCGTGTTCGATGACTGCGACGCGCGTTTCCTGCGGTGTAACGTTGATCAGTATGTCTTCACTCATGGCACGACTATGCCGTGGCTGCGCAGCAGGCCCGCGGTTTCTGCAAGGGGTAACCCCATGATACCGGAATAACTTCCCTCGATTCTCGTGATAAAGGCCGCGGCGCGACCCTGCACCGCGTAGGCGCCGGCCTTGTCGACGGATTCTCCGCTGGCGGCATAGCGGCGAATTTCGTCGGCAGCCAGCGCGCGAAACCATACCCGCGACTCCGATACTCGCGTCTCTACGTCATCGTCGTGAGCAACCGCCACTGCTGTAAGAACACGGTGCATGCGTCCGGCAAGCAACCCCAGCATGCGCGCTGCATCGGCGGGGTCGAGCGGTTTGCCCAATATCGTATCGTCGCAAATCACCGTAGTGTCCGCGGCCAGCACCGGACGCACCGCCAGCCGGCGCGTACGCATGGCGGCGAGTGCAACCTGCCCCTTCTCACGGGCCATGCGCAGGACGTAATCGTCGGGGACTTCGCCGGCCTGCGGCGTTTCATCGAAATCGACTGGATAGCGCGGCGCCTCGCGCAGCAAGATCACCTCGAAAGTGATACCAATCTGGCGCAACAGATCACGCCGACGGGGGCTGCGTGAAGCAAGGTAAATGGACTTCTCAGCCATGACTCACTAGCAATCCTCAATATGAAAGATACTGCGGTCCGGCATACGCCCGCCCTCCCGCTCGTTACTCTCGATGATAAGGGTGGTTGGCCATCAGGGACGCCGCACGGTAGAGCTGCTCGGCAAGCACTACGCGCACCAGGCCGTGAGGCAGCGTCAGCGGCGACAGTGACCACAGCAGGTCCGCTCCGGCCTTGATGTCCGGCGCCAGTCCATCAGCACCGCCGATGATAAAAGCAATATCGCGCCCGTCGCCGCGCCAGCGCTCGACATGCACCGCCAGCTGGCGGGTCGGAAAACCACGGCCGCGTTCATCCAGCACTACGCGCAGCACTCCTGTCGGTACGGCGTCATTGATGCGTGCGGCCTCGCTTTGCATCCAGCGGGCGACGTCTCCTGAGGCGCTGCTGCGCTGTGCGGGTTTAAGTTCCTTTAGACGTAACGGCATTTCGCGGGGCATGCGCTTCGCATATTCTTCAAACCCCGCAGTCACCCAGGCCGGCATGCGATGCCCGACGGCGATGACCGTAAGATTCACTGCGCAGCACGGCGGCCCGTGGTCTTGCGGGCAGTGGTCTTGCGGGCAGTGGTTTTGCGCGCCGTGGTTTTACGTGCCGTGGTTTTACGTGCCGTGGTGTCGCGTGCCGCGGGACGCTGCGGAGTGCCCCAGATTTCCTCGAGATTGTAGTACTGGCGTATGGCCGGCTGCATAACGTGCACAATCACCGCACCCAGATCCACCAGCACCCATTCACCCGTCTGTGCTCCCTCGGTTCCATATATCTTGCCGCCCGCTTTTTTTACTTCTTCAGCGACGTTGTTGGCCAGTGCGCGCACCTGGCGATTGGAGTCTCCGCTGGCAATGATCACCTTGTCGAACAACGCGGTCATTTTTTTGACGTTATACGAAACAATGTCCCGACCTTTGACATCTTCCAGCGCTGCGACTGCAATCTTGGCAAGTTTTTCGGGTCCCATTAATCTCCAGTATATAATCTATGTTGTTGAATATATTGATAAATATCATCTGGCACAAGGTAGCGAATGCTGGCGCCCTTGCTGGTCATTTCACGAATCAAGGTTGCAGAAATATCGAGTGCGGGAATCGGCACGACCACAATACCGCCAGCCGGCGCAAGATGCACTGCCAGCGGGTGATGCATCAGCCGCACCTGGTATTCAGCAGCCAGCGGTTGCGGCATCCGCGATTGCCAGGTGTCGACCGAAAATCCGGGTCGGTATGCGACTGCAATATGCACCAGATCAAATAGCTGGTGCCAACGACTCCATGTCGCAAGATCGAGGAATGCATCAGCGCCCATTACCAGTACCAGCGATTGCGCA
>JBBKXO010000033.1:0-10446 GCA_037969525.1 Burkholderiales bacterium
CGCGGCGCGCGATGCAGACTCTCGTAGCCGTCACGGGTGACGCGGATCAGTTCGCCAACCTGCACGCCGGCACGTTTGGACTCGTCTGCATCGGTGGTGATGGCATTGGGCTGCACGACCACGGTCATGTTCTCCTCCAGCGTCATGTCCGGCAGCGCACCCGACATGCGGCTACGGGTGCCGATGATGGGCTGGAAATAGCCGCCGCCAAAACCGTGCATCAGGTCGTCGCACACCGTATAACCCTTGCTCTCGATGATGCCGGTGGCGTCTAGGATCTCCTGCATGGTCGTGCCGTGGCGCACGACGCCGGTCACTGCATCAAAAGCCGCCTCAGCGGTCGCATGCAGATCCTGGTAGAGCGGCGTCGGTTCGGCATCGACGGCAAAGGTGCGCAGCACCTGCCCCGCATAATCCCACCAGAACGCCGACAGTTCGCAGAACACCACGTCACCCGCCTGCACCTTGCGCGGCGAGTGATGCTGCGGTGGCACGAAAATCTGCGGTTGCGCCATCGGCGTCACGCCGACGTAATGAATCATGGTAGTGCCGCCGTGTTTGATGTACGCGCTCTCGACGATGGCGCCTAGTTCCCGTTCGGTCAGTCCCGGCCTGCATTCCGCCACCAGCGCACGCAGTCCGGCATCGGACATTGCGGCACCGATGCGCAGCCAGTCGATTTCCTCGGCTGACTTGATCATGCGCAGCCGCACGTACTCGGCATCGAGCACAACCAGGTCAAACTGCGCTTCGAGCTGGCGGCACTTGGCCAGAACCAGCGGCCCGATGATGCCGACGCGTTTGGCGCCGCGCCGTTTGAGCTCGGCGATGGTTTTGGCTATGCCCTGATGCTCGCCCCAGCGCACATCGACACCCACCGCCAGCTTGCGTCCCAGCGGAAAGTGGTTGTACCACTCCATGTGCATGAGCAGCTGTTCGCCGGGTTTGAATATGACATAGGCTTCGACCGTGCCCGGCCAGCCCGTGACCCATTGCGGGGCATTGCCGGTACGGTGATCCGTCACCACCAGCAGGTGGTCGCAGCCGTGTCTGGCCATGACCGCAGCCAGCGCCTGATGGCGACACGCGTATTCGGTATCCGAGAAACGCGGATATTGCTGCTGCAAGATCGCCAGCAGGCGCGGTTCGAGGTTCAGTGGATTTTCAGCGCTCACAATCCCATTCCTTTCAGCAGATGTGGTGCGTAGCGCGTACCAGCGCCGGCACCAATAGAAAATATGTCATTGAGTTCGGCACAGGCATCTGCCGGCAGTGCCAGTTCGGCGGCCGCGGCGTTGAGTTCCACATTGACCACGCGGTTGGTGCCGGGTATCGGCACGATGAAATCATCCTGCGCCAGCAACCAGGCCAGTGCAGTCTGCGCCGTCGTGGCCTCGATGCGTCGCGCCACGTTTTCAAGCTGCTTCACCAGTTTAACATTGCGCGCCAGGTTTTCCGGCTGGAAGCGCGGATGCCGGCGCCGGCGGTCGCCTTCCGGTAGATCATCGACACTTTTGATGTTGCCGGTGAGCAGGCCACGCCCCAGCGGCGCATATGCCACATAGCCGACGCCAAGCTTTTTGCAGGCCGGCAGAATTTCCTGCTCCACGTCGCGCGCCCACAACGAATACTCGGTCTGCAGCACCGTCACCGGGAACTCGCGATGCGCACGCTGCAGGGTCTGCACACCCGCCTCGCACAGACCCACCCAGCGCACCTTGCCGCGTTTGACCAGGTCCCCCATCGCTCCCACTGTTTCCGCGATCGGCACGCCGGGATCGACCCGGTGCAGATAATAAATGTCGATGACATCGGTGCCCAGCCGCTGCAGGCTGGCATCACAGCATTGGCGCACATACGCCGGCCGGCCATCGGTGCCTTTGCTGCCGTCAGGCAGATCGATGTTGCCGAACTTGGAGGCGATCAGCACCCGGTTACGATGCCCTCTGAGCGCGCGACCGAGCAACACTTCATGGCGGTTTGCCCAATAGGCATCCGAGGTATCGAACAGATTAATGCCGAGATCCAGAGCGCGTGAAATGGCGTCATTAAATTCCACCTCCTGCGGCTCACCGTACCGTACCGGCTGGGCGCCCCGCCCCATGCTGACGGCCGAAACTTCGGGTCCGTTGGTGCCCAGGTGTCGAAACTTCATCTCCACTCCCATGCAATTGCTCTGGATATTGTTACGGGAACTTAAAAAAACGGGCGGCGCAATTCGCGCCGCCCGCATGTTCCCGATTGGAAAACGAACTTACTGCGGTTTGATTCCTGCGGCCTTGATAATGGTTTCCGCGCTCTGGATTTCTTCGCGCACGAACTTCGAAAACTGTGCAGGATTCAGATCCATCGGGTCGTTACCGAGGGATGCCAGCTTGCCACTGACGTTAGGATCAGCAGCCGCGGTTTTGATCGCCAGCGCAATCCTGTTGATGATCGGTTGCGGAACGCCGGCCGGGGCCCAGACGCCAAACCACAGCGAAAAATCAAACTTGGGCACACCCGATTCCGCGATGGTCGGCACATTGGGCAACACGCTCGAGCGCTTGATCGTGCTCACCGCCAGTGCGCGCAGCCGGTTGCCCTGGATGTGGCCCATGGCAGCAGAGATCGGCGCGAAATAAAAATCCACCCGACCGCCAACGATGTCGAGCAGAACTTCACCGGAACCTTTATAGGGAATGTGATTCAGCGAGACTTTGGTCGCCAGCTTGAACTTCTCGAGATTCATGTGCGTGCCGCTGCCCACGCCCGCCGAAGCGAAATTAACCGAACCGGGCTTCGCTTTGGCAGCGTTGATCAAATCCTGTACCGATTTGTAGGCGGACCCGTTATTAGTCACCAGCACATTGGGCTGCATCGCCAGCGGTCCGATATCGACAAAATCCTTGGTCGTGTACGGCAGATTGGCATACAAAGAATGATTGGACGCATAGCCTGACGAATGCATCAGCAAGGTATAACCATCAGGCGTAGCACGCGCCGCTACGCCCGCAGCGATGGTGCCGCCCGCGCCGCCACGATTGTCGGCGAGCACGGTTTGTCCCCACAGATCGGTCCATTTGTTGGTGTACAGGCGACCCACGATATCGGTCGAACTGCCCGGAGGAAACGCGATCATGAAGCGCACCGGCTTGGTGGGAAATTCGGCGGCAAATGCCTGCCCGGCAAACACCGCGGCAGCAGCCAACGCAATACTGAAAACCTTTTTCATCCAGATCTCCTCAAGAATTTGTAAAGGCCATCGTCGGTATCCTCCGACGTCGGCTCATTTGCCTGCTATGAGTGAACCATCAATAATCCGAGTCCAGTGTAACCTTTCCGACGCAAGGTTTGAATCGAGAGGCGGATTCCAGGGCAGGAACAGGCGCATTTTTCGGCACATTCCGCCGTTTTCCCGGGATGCGCTGCCCATGTGCGCTCAATCCCGCCTGGACCACGGCAGGTAACGGCGTGTCAGCCAGTTCATCAATGCCTCGAAACCCACCCCCGCTGCAACCAGCACAATGACGGCGACAAAAGCCTCGTTATGCTTGAAGGTCCGCGAGTTGTACAGAATGTAGTAACCGAGCCCAGGGATGGAAATGAAGAATTCCGCCACCACCGCACCGACCAGCGCACGCCCCGCAGCCAAGCGCACGCCGGCCAGCAGGTAAGGCAGTGACGACGGAAAAATGATGTCAAACAGTGTCTGCAGCGGACGCGCGCGGAACGATTGCGCAACCTCCAGATACTCCAGCGGCACCGAACGTGCCCCGTCACAGGCATTGATCGCGATCGAGAAAAATGCGGCGAACACCACCACCGCCAGCCGTGCATCGGCGTTGTAACCAAACCACAGGGTCACCAGGGGCAGTATCGCGACCATCGGCGTCGCGAACAGGCTGTTGACGTAGTAACGCAGGCTGTTTTCGACCACGGGGGCGCGGCCCATCATGAAGCCCACGGCGGTTCCCGCCACCAGTGAAATGGCGAGTCCAACCAGCACGGCCGACAGGGTCGCACCGGCAGCGCTGAGAAACTGGGTATCGCTGATGACGCGAAAAAATACGTTTGCGATGCCGCTGGGTCGCGCCACATAGCCTGGCGCGAGGGCACGCACCAGCAGTTCCCACATGGACAGCAGAACCACGCCTGCAGCCACTTTCAGAAACAGCGGCGATTGCAGGACGCTTTTCCATACCGCAATGTCCCGGGAGTCTTTTCCAGCCGCCACCGATTGCACGCTCATCGGTTATATCCCCGCCACGCGGCAAAGCGGTTCTCCAGAAACCGTCCAAGATCCATCAGTCCAACGCCCAGCAGCACAATAATCAATATCGCAGCCAGCATGCCGGCGGTATCAAAATTCTGCGAGCCCATCATGATCATCTGCCCCAGACCCGACGGACTGAGGAAGAACTCGGCGACAACCATGCCCACCAGGCCACGCGCGATGGCCTGCTGGATGCCGGTCATCATGAACGGCAGCGTGTAGGGCACCAGCACATCGCACCACAACTGCCATTCACCGGAACGGAAAGACTTGGCGACTTCGATCAGTTCCGGCTTGATGCTGCGCGCACCCTCTATGGTGTTGTAGAGCACGGGAAAAAACGCGAACAGGAACACCACCAGCACCTTGGGCGCAAAGCCGAAGCCCATCATCGACAGGATGAAGGGGATCAGCGCCACCATCGGCGTGGCATAGAGAACCATGATGTAATTTTCCAGCGCCACGCGCAGCCAGCGCACCCGTGCCAGCAGCATGCCGATAGGCGCACCGGCGAGTATCGCCAGAGTCAGCCCGGTCAGGTAGAGCTGAAACGAATTCGTCGCCTGTTTCAGCAGGACGCCGCTGCGCGCGGACTCGACCAGGCTTTGCAGCGTTGCCGACAGCGGCGCCCAGAACGCCGCAGACGTCAGATGACCGGCGATCTCCCACGCTGCCGCGCCTGCGAGCAGGCTGGCAGCGACCGTCAGATATCGCGCCCTGCGCGCAGACATGGCCATGCGGATTCAGTAACGCAGACTGCGCATTACTTCTTCGCCATTGCCGAAGCGTCACGCCAGATCGACTGGTCCACGATCCGGGAATACGGCGCCGGGTTCTTGTCGCCCTTGATGTTGCCGACCTTTTTCTGGATGTTGCCGACCATCTCGATGTTTTTCTCGCTCAAGCCGTCGGTGTTGTCCCTGGGCCAGAAATCCATATCCAGGTAAATCTTCAGCGCCTTTACAGCGGCCTCACCGGTGCGGCTCGTAGGCGCCGCATGCTGTGCAACTTTGGCATGGTTGGCGGGATCACGCATGAAGCGCTCTGCGTCGATCAGTGCCGCAACGATGCGCACATAGGCGTCCCGGTTCTTCGCCACATGGTCCTGATGCGCCACCAGCAGCAGATAGTGATCGACCGGCCGGATCTGTTTCTGGGTGATCACCGTTTTCAGCGGCTTCTTGCTTTCGGATTCGATGACGGGAATGTCGTCGATATGCAGCACACCGTACTTGAGCTGGCCGGCTACCATGGCGGCAGCGACGTTCGAGCTCAGTGCCACCTGCTGCACTTCGTCGATCTTCACCTTGCAGCCCACCAGCATGGTGCGCAGCGCGATCGAACGCGCACCGCCGATCGAATCGACGCCCACCGCCTGCCCCTTGATCGTGTCACAGGTGGCATTGCCATCGGTGGAACCGATGAGCCAGTCCGGGTTTTCCATGCCCCAGATGCCGACCAGTTTCACATCCGCGTTGGAAATCTGATTGACCACCAGCGGCGTGGGCGACAGCGATACCGCAATTTCACCAGAAGCCACTGCGCGAGACGCGGCCGCACCGGTCTCGAACGCCCGTACCGTGACATCGACGCCGCGCTTCTTGAAGAGGCCCTCTTTTTCTGCGACATAGGCGACAGTGCCGCCGAATACCGGCGGTATGCCGGGGACGCCTAGCGTCAGTTTCTGCGCTGCACTCACTGCCGGCAACAGCAACAAGACCAGCATGGCGCACACGGTGCGCATGCCTTTTTCACCTGAAAATTCAGCTTTAGTCATGACCCGCTCCTCCTTCGTTGTGAACAAAACAAACCTCAGCGTACCACCTCAAGTTCTGCCTGCCGTGCATCCGCCATCAGGGTGTTCCAGACATATTCCCGGAGTTCGGCAAATCGCGGCAGCAACAGCGTGGCGCGGTCACGCGGCCGCGGCAAATCAATTTCGACGATTTCGTGCACGCTGCTGGGCCGGCCTTTAAGCACCAGCACCCGATCCCCCATCAGCACGGCCTCATCGATCGCGTGCGTGACAAACACCATGGTGGTCGGACGCGACTCCCAGATGCGCAGCATTTCAAATTGCAGAATTTCACGGGTCTGCGCATCCACGGCGCCGAATGGTTCATCCATCAGCAGCACACGCGGCTGCACCGCCAGAGCGCGCGCCAGGCCGCAGCGCTGCTGCATGCCGCCGGAAATCTGGTACGGGTAATAGTTTTCAAACCCGGACAACCCGACCAGCTTGATGAACTCAGGAATCTTTTTCTCGATCTCGTCACGGGATGCGCCGGCGAGTTTCAATCCGTACGCGACGTTGTTGAACACGGTCTTCCAGGGAAACAGCCCGAAGTGCTGGAATACCATGGCTACGCCTTCACGCGGTTCGGAAACGCCCACACCTTCGATCGCGACTTCACCCTGGGTCAGAGGCAACAGGCCGGCGAGGCAGCGCAGCAATGTCGTTTTGCCGCAGCCCGAAGGACCGATTATCGCCAGCACTTCGCGCTCGCCCACCGTGAAGTCGACATCACGAAAAACCTGCAGTGCATCGTAGCGCTTGCCCACGCCCGTCACCATGATGCGCGGTTCAGCCTGCTGTGCGGTGCTGTTCAAACTACCTCCTCCAGTATCGCGCGACCCCTGTTATTTTTTCCGGTGTCGGCGCTGTTGTGGCCAGTATTACACGCCCCGTCGCCGCGGGGCACACGCATTACGACAGGCCATCCCCCACATCCACATTCTCCGACTTCAGATCCAGTCCCGATGCCTTGGCCTGGAGCAGCAGCAGTTGCGAGAAGTCCTGATCATAACCATGCCCGATCATGGTCTGCACCAAGTCGCGTGTGATCGCCGTCGTCGGCATCGGCACGCCGTGCGTGCGTCCAGCAGCCAACCCCAGATCGATGTCCTTGCGCAGCAGTTCCGGCGTGAACGTCACATGAAAGTCGAGATTGGACAGCGCCGGGGTCTTGTACGCGGTAAACATCGAACCCATGACACTTTTGTTGAGGAAATCGAGGAAGGCATGGCGCTTCATACCCGCCTTTTCGGCCAGCACGGTGATTTCGCACAGGTTCTGGATGACCACGCCCAGCATCACGTTGTGACAGATCTTGGCAATGCGTGACAGTTCGCCGTCGCCGACATACGACACGCCTTTACCGATGGCTTCGAGGTAGGGCGCTACCGCGTCGAAGGCATCCTGAGGTCCGGATGCAACCACCGTCAGTTTGCCCGCCTTGATCACCTTGGCGTTGCCGGACACCGGCGCGGCCAGCATCTTGATTTTCTTTTCCGCCAGCTTGCCGCGAATCTCAGCCGACTCTTCCAGTGAAATCGACGTGCTGTCGACAATGATTTTTGGTGCGCCGCCCTTGGACATCACGCCGTTGGCGCCGAACAGCACTTCCTTGACGTCCTTGCCCGTAGACACCATGGTGAACACGATGTCGCAGTCGGCGAGATCGGTCAGGTAATCGACTACCTTGGCGCCGGATTTGGCTAGCGGCTCGGCTTTCGATTTGGTGCGGTTCCATACTGAAATGTCGCAACCGGCCTTGGCCAGTCGTTCTGCCATCGCATAACCCATGCGGCCGATGCCGATCCAGCCCAGTTTGTGTTGTTTCATGTTTGCCATTACTTTCCCTTTCGTCAATCGCTCGATTACTTGATTCCTTGTGCGTGCGCCGAAGACGCAATGTATCCCCGCTAAGGCCGGTCAGATCAGAAGTGTCAGCGTTCCACCGGCACGCCGACCAGATTTCCCCATTCCGTCCAGGAGCCGTCATAGGTCCTGACCTTGCGATACCCCAGAAGCTCGGTCAACGCAAAATAGAGCAGCGTCGCACGGTGGCTCATGCGGCAATAGGTCACCACATCCTTGTCCGCAGAAGCGCCGCACGCTTCCACCAGGCGGCGCATTTCCACAACCGGCTTGAAGCTTTTGTCCGGATTCAGCAGGTCTTCAAAATAAAGATGCCTGGCTCCCGGAATTCGCCCGTAGCGCAGCGCACCGACATCCGGGCTGCCCGGGCCATTTACGCGCTCACCGCGATACTCCTCAGGCGAACGGCCGTCGAGCAGCACCGACTCCGGCCGCCCCAGATTCGCCAGCACTTCCTGATAGCCGATACGCATGCCTTCGTTGCGCACAACCGGCAGGTACTGCACAGGCTGAGCGGCCGGCGGCACATCAGTGGTCAGCGCGCGGCCTTCATTCACCCAGCGACTGCGCGCGCCGTCCAATAAATAAACCTTGTCATGCCCGCAATACCTGAACGTCCACCAGGCGTAGACGCCGAACTGCACGCCTTCGCCGTAAAAAACCACTGCGGTGTCGTTGCTGATGCCGGCTGCGCCCAGCCTGTTCGCAAAATTGTCCGGCGCCGGAAAATCACGCCGGTATTCGTCCCACAGCGCCTCCTGCCACCACCAGCACACTGCACCGGGCACGTGGCCCGCGTTGTAGGCCTGCCTCTGTTCCTGGCCTGTGCCGGCAATTTCGACCAGCCTGACCTTGGGATCGTTGCGATGGGCCTCCAGCCATGCCGGATCAACCAGAGCACTCGTTACCGGCTTCTGTTCTCCAGGTTGCGTCATAGCAGGGCCCCGTGTTCCATTGATCAGTCTCAGGCCGACAGTGCCTGCGCCCAGTCGCGCGTCTCGATCACATTCTTCACTTCCGCGAGGAATGCCGCTGAATAAGAACCGTCCACCGCGCGATGATCGAAACTCTGCGCCAGCACTCCCACCGGCCGGATGGCGATGGAATCGCCATCCTCGCCCTCGATAACCACTGGCTTCTTGCGGATGCTGTCGGCCGACAGGATCGCCACCTGCGGCTGATTGATGATGGGTGCAGTGATGACCGTCCCGAACGCGCCGTTGTTGGTGATGGTGTACGTACCTTCGGTCATTTCGTCCGGACGCAGTTTTCCGGCGCGCGCACGCTGTGCCAGATCGTTGATTTCCTTCGCGATCTGCGGCAGCGACTTGGCCGGCACGTCCTTCAGCACCGGCACCAGCAGGCCGTCGAAATTCAGATCGACCGCAATGCCGATGTTGATCCGGCGATGCAGCATCAGACCATCGCCCTGCAGACTCGAATTGAGCTTGGGAAACTTGCCCAGCGCAATCGATATTGCCCGCACGATAAACGGCAGATAGGTCAGTGAAAAACCTTCGCGGCGCTTCCATTCCGCGCCATGCGCCTTGCGCGCGTGGTCAACGCGTGAGAAGTCGGCCTCGACCACCTGCAATACATGCGGGGAAACACTCCAGGATTTCGCCATGTTTTCGGCGACGCGCTTGCGCACGGCAGTGAACGCCACGGTCTGGCCCGGCACTGCCGGTGCAGACGCAGGCCGCGCAGCCGTTGCGGCCGGTTTCGCACTGCTGCGCCGCGCGATGAATTCGGTCACGTCTTCGCGCGTGATGCGGCCGTCGCGCCCGGTGCCGGCAATGTCCGCCGGATTCAGGCTGTGTTCGGCCACCAGCCGCCGCACCACCGGTGACAGCCGGTCGGCGGCATTGACGCGGGGCGCAGCCGTGCCTGCGCGGGATGTTGTTGTTGCGGTTGATGCCGCCGGTGACGCCGCCACTGCCTGCTGCGCCGGGGCGGCCGCAGGTGCCGCAGCCTTGGCGGCACCGCTCTCGCGGATCACGGCCAGCCGCACGCCGACTTTGGCCGTCACACCTTCAGCCACGACGATCTCGGCGACAACGCCGGCTACCGGAGACGGGATCTCGGTGCTGACCTTGTCGGTCTCCACATCGAACAGGGTCTCGTCCGCTTTCACGGAGTCGCCGACTTTCTTGTACCACTTGGTCACTGTGCCCTCGGTCACGGTTTCACCGAGCTGCGGCATGATGATATCCATCGTTTAATCAACCCTCGTTACGCAATTCACCCTCACGGGTTCTTCGCTTCGTACACAATCTTCCCGCCGACCATAGTGATCAGAGGCTGGATGTCCTTGATTTCATCCTCGGGCACCTTGAGGTAATCCCGGTCAAGCACCAGCAGGTCCGCAAACTTTCCTTCCTGGATGGAACCCAGGTTGCTCTCCTGGAACAGGAAGTATGCGTTGCTGCGCGTATGGGCAATCAGCGCTTCCTCGCGCGTGATCGTCTGGCGGTTCACCTTGCGGCCACCCACCATTTTTCCGGTAATCGCCAGCCCCAGCGTGTAAAAC
>JBBKXO010000034.1:0-3716 GCA_037969525.1 Burkholderiales bacterium
CCTCGGCGGCGTACTTCTTGAAGTGCGGCGTCTGCTGGTGGGCTTCGAACGCCTTCTCGTCGTCGTAGATCTCAAACAGCATGACCTTTGTGCGCTCCGCGGCGTCCACCAGCACCTCAAACTGACGGCAACCGGGCTCCTTGCGCGTCTCGCGCCCGTTGGCGAGCGCATGCGCCATAAACCGATCCACGTTCTCCGGCTTGATGCGGATCATCACTGCCAATACGAAGTTCATGTCATATGCTCCTTTGCTATACTTTTGTGAGTGAATAGGCTGAGCGGAAACGGTTAATGCGGCAATTTCGCGCATGATGCAAGTGGTCGCTTGTGACCGGTAGAGAACATATCAATGGGCAAGGCAATTGCCATAGATTAATGTAGTAAAAACGCAAATCGCTAGGCGAACTTCCGCGAGCGTCAGCGATTGAAAGCGAGCACGAAACGTTAAAAATAAGCTACTGAATGCGCCTGTTAATTAGGTTGTCCATCGTCCGAACCCAGATCGGGGACCCAGAACTTTAGTTCGTTGACTTGCACTAAGCCCTGCCACCCTGGCGGGGTTTATGTGTTTCTGGGGTCGCAATACCGAGAATCAGATGGTCGATATAGACGCTGGTGGAGAACCGCCCTATCCCCCATTCTGTAGCTAATCTTCCGCTGCACACCCAATTCTTCAATTGTGCAGGGCATGAATCAATCCCACAAACTTATTGTCGATTGAACTCGAGAATATCAAATCCGGCAAATCGATCCAGGAGATAGATAAGCCCTCGACCATCAGTGTCAACATCATTGCTCATTGGGCATACATTTCCAGAAATTGGCTCCGGCATGTAATAACCAACCTCCTTCGGCCGTACAGGGTCGGCAATATCAACAATGCGCAATCCGCCGCTAAACCATGTGCAATACACAAGTGTATCTTCCATATGCTCTTGAAACTGGTGCGCACCAAAACGACCACCACGAGATCGGCTCCATGGTGAATCCAATTCACCGATCGTAAAGCAGGAAATTGGTTTAATTTGATTGAAATCAGCTATATCAAAAACCCATAGTGCAGCGTGTGGCAGACCAACGTGGCGCTCGCCATCTTTTGCATCGGTATGCTGATGTTCTTCGTCCACCACCATTGCCACATCGCGCCCCGCCACCTTGAAAGGAACTCGCATGAACGTATGGCTTGGCTCAGGAAATGGCGGATGATAGTTATACTCACCTACGGTCTTTGGCTTGGTAATGTCATTTACGTCGATAACTCGTATACCTGCGTGCCAGCACCCAGCATATAAGTGATTGCCATTGCGCAAAGTATGGTGCAGTCGATTGTCAAAGTTACGCCAAGTTGGCTGTTCACCTGCAGCAATATTTTGCCCAGGCATCCACCACCGCGACACTTCCTTCGGCTTAACGGGATCTGCAATGTCGTAGATCACCAAAATGTTTCCATGAAATCCATCCATCTCGGTCGAGATATAGGCATATCGCTCATCCATATCGAATCGATGGACACCCAGCCCATGTGTTTTCACATACGAAATTAACCTCGGCTTGGTCCGATCCTTGATATCCCAGATCTTGAACCCGCCACCCTCGAAACCACCCTTAGCTATTTCCTCAAGTTTTGGTACTTCGGCCTCTTCAACTAGTAACTCTTTGGCGATTTCTGCTGGAGTGGCATCCTTCCCGGTCTTCTTGCGAATCTGCTCTTTTGCCACCGAAAGCCGTTCCGCTTTTCGGACAAATAGATAGTTGTACCTTTCGCAATTCGTGATCATGATGTCTCCGACCACGCGTGCTTTATGACTATGCATGTAAGGATCATCAATTTTCAATTTGGAAACAATCTTCGGTTTTCGAGGATCAGAAATGTCGACTATTGTTGTCCCGTCGGGGGGGCGAAGATGGCCAATATATGCATAGTTACCTTGCACCATCACTTGCCCGCCGCCTGGTAAATCCATGTGCGCGAGACGACTTACGTTTCGCGACAATGCAATGTCTTTCTCGATCTTCACTCTAGCTCCCTATGTGTCTTAGATAAATATCCAAGCGCCCCAAGGCCCAATAATCTCCCTAAGCACCGGAGTCTTTAACAACCTTGGCAAGCTTACTGATCTCCGCACGAATATCTTCCGCATATTCAGCCGGGGTGTTAGTGGTAGGAACCGCACCTTGGTTGAGCAAACTCTTACGCACTTCGGGCATGTTTAAAACTTCGACAATTTTTTTATTTAGTGTTTCCACGATACCTTGTGGCGTCCCAGCAGGGGCGAGTATTCCAAAGCCCTGAGTAAATTCGTAACCCGGCAGAAATTCTGCAATTGCTGCTACGTCAGGTAACAGTGGTGACCGTTTTTGACTTGTGATCCCGAGCGGCACAAGTCTTTTTGCCCGTACGTGTGGCATGGCCGCGGGCTGCGCACCCATCATAAATTGCACCTGCCCACCCAGAAGCGCAACCGTTGCGGGTCCATTCCCCTTGTAAGGAATATGCTGAATTTGCACACCACTCATACTATTAAAGCTTGCGAAAGAAAGGTGCGCAAATGTCCCGGTTCCGGAGGAACCATAGTTAAGCTTTCCAGGTCTTGACTTAGCTAGCTTAATCATTTCAGGGATTGACTTAACGGGAACCGAGGGATGTGCGACCAATAAATTCGCCACGTCAACAACTAACGAAATAGGTACAAAGTCTTTGATCGCGTCATATGGTAGGTTTTTTCTGACGCTAGGATTTACGACATGGCTCCCGGACACGAAAATTATCGTGTACCCGTCAGGCGTAGCTTCTGAGGCAATCGTTGTGCCAACAACACCCCCTGCTCCACCTCTGTTATCCACGACAATTTGCTGCCCCCATTGTTCACCAATAAATGGGGCGATCGTGCGTGCAAATATGTCAGTGTTACCGCCCGCTGAGAACGGAACAATTAAACGAATAGGTCTCTCCGGATAAGACGAGGTAGCGGAGAGAACAGGGCATGAAAAAAATACCGACATCAAAAAGATAGCGGCACGGGGAGATGATAATATTTTCATATGCTCCTCCTTATGTTTATTACTAATAAAACTATTTATCTTTTGATTAGAATCTACTTCTAACACAACGAGTGTGATACTTACAATTCCAGACATTAAACACGCAATTTAATTACTGATATATCCAATGCATGAAGTGCCACCGAGATCCTGCTTGAGTGCGTAACTTCTTTAACAACGCGCCCCCCTCGGCTCTCAAAAAATCTTCTTGTCTCCAGCGTCGATGATTTTTTTATACCTGACCTGCACCTTCCAGTCCTACCACTCTGGAGTCGCGAAGGCCGTTAAAGCTAATGACCGCTTCTGGCTGCGGTTTCAACCGGTGGATGCAACACACTAGACACTGCGTAAGCAGAAGGAGTGTTGCAGATGAAGCAAAGCCCCCGGATCTTTTACACGGAAAGCCAGAAAGGGCTGATGTGGGAGCGCTGGCAGAAAGGTGAATCTCTCCAGAGAATCGCCCAGTTGTTTGATCGAAACCACTCATCGATACAACGCATTCTGGCAGAGACGGGCGGGATACGTCCGGCGCAACGGTCCCGTTCCGGATTGGCGCTGACTTTGGCCGAACGCGAAGAGATATCGCGTGCTGTGGTTGCGGGTCACTCGATCCGTTCGATGGCAACGTCACTCGGGCGCGCACCCTCCACCATCAGCCGCGAGATCAAGCGCAA
>JBBKXO010000035.1:0-6786 GCA_037969525.1 Burkholderiales bacterium
GGCGTACGCATAGACAACGGCGTGGTATTGGTCGAAGCCTGAGCGCGCACGCAAGCCGCCTTGCGTGCTGCCGTGCGATCATTGAGGCATGGACCATCCAGCACTGATCCGCATCATCAAGGAAATCGGCCGCGGCAAGAATGCGGCGGGCGACCTCACGCGCGCCGATGCCCGCGCACTGTTTGCCGCTGTCCTTGAAGACAGCATTCCCCCCTTGCAGTTGGGCGCCATACTGATCGCGCTGCGCATCAAGGGTGAATCGCCGGACGAACTCGCGGGTTTTCTCGACGCTTGTGAAGCCTGTTATCCGCACATCAAAGCGCCGGCCGGCGCCGTCCCGCTGGTCATCCCCGCCTACAACGGCGCGCGCGCACTGCCCAACCTGACCCCGCTGCTGGCGCAACTGGTGGCCCGCGCCGGCGTTCCAGTGCTGGTCCACGGCGTCACAGATGATCCCGGTCGCGTCACCACGCTGGAAGTGTTCAGCGCCATGGGTATCGCCATAGCGCGTAACCATGATGAAGCCGCGTCACAGCTCGCGGCACAGCGGCTGGCCGTCATGTCCATAGATACGCTGGCGCCGTCACTGGCCCGCGTACTGCTGCTGCGCCGGCAGATCGGCCTGCGCAGTTCGGGCCACACGCTGGTGAAAATGCTGCAGCCCTTTGCGACGCCGGCGCTGCGCCTGGTCAGTGTCACCCATCCCGAATACCTGGATCGCATGCGTGCGTTTTTCACTGCGCACGGCGGCAACGTACTGCTGCTGCGCGGCGCCGAAGGTGAAGCCGTCGCCCATCCGCGGCGCGAACCTGCCATCGAATGGCTGGCCGGAAAAAACACGGAAGTCTGGCGTGCAACGGCCGAAGAAAATCCGCAGCTGCCGGATGGCCGCGACGCCGCGCTTACCGCGGCGTGGATACAGGATGCGCTGGCCGGCAGGCAACCGGTCCCTGCTGCCATCACGCATCAGGCCGCATGGTGCGTGCGTGCTGCGGGCCTGCTGCGCGCCGCGGCCTGACACAGCCCGGCACGCAGAGACTGCTGCCCGACATTACTGGCCTATGGGCTCGAGGCCGCTGCTCTGGATGGCTGCGGCCGCCTCGGCCGATGCCAGAAACCGGATCACCTTGCGCGCGAGATCCTTGTCCGGAGAATTGGCCGCGACGCCCGCGGCAAAGGTCGAGACTTTCTGCACCTCCGGCGGCAGCGGCGTGATGTGCGCGATCCCCGGCACAGGCAGCAGCTCGCTGATCTGCTGAAAGCCGATGTCCAGTTCGCCGCGCGCCACCACGGTGCCCACGCGCTCGCCACCACCAATCAGGCGGCTTTTGACCAGCGCCTGATCGGCGATGCCCAGGCGCTGATACAGTTCGGTGGTGAGGTATTTACCGCTTTCGCTCGCGGAATAGCCTATGGACTTCGCCTGCAGCAGCGTGTTCTTCAGCGCAGCGATAGTACTGATGTCCGGTTTGGGCGCGCCCGCGCGCACTGCCATGCCGATGCTGGAGCGCGCCACAGGCGCATGACCTTCGGCCAGCACCAGGCCGTCCGCGATGAACTGGCGGAGCACACCTTCCGCCACAATGACGATATCCGCCACTTCACCGCGTTTCAGCCGGTTGGGAATCGAAGTGTCGCCGGTGCCGATGGATGTGGTGACAGTGACCACCTTTTTTCCGGTCAGGCGCTCCACTTGCGGAATCAGCGCCAGATGCGCCGCAGTAAAAGCGCCCGAGGTCATCACCCGGATGTCGTTAGCAGTTGTGGTCATGATTCCCAGTCTCGCCGTTAATCCGTCACTGGCCGGATGCTTGGTCGGCGGTTTTACCTGCCAGCACTTCGGCGACATGCAACACCTGCGTGGTGGCGTCCCCACGCCGGCGCAACCGGCCTTCGATATTGAGCATGCAGCCGAGGTCGCCCAGCACCACGGCGTCGGCACCACTGGCGGCGATGTTTTCGCATTTGCGCTCGGCAATGTGCGCAGAAATTTCCCCGAACTTGATCGCGAACGCGCCGCCAAAACCGCAGCACTGTTCACACTCTTCCATCTCTTTGAGTTGCACGCCTGCGACCTGCGCCAGCAGTGCGCGCGGCTGCTGCTTCACGCCCAGCTCGCGCAGTCCAGCGCAGGAATCATGATAAGTTATTGTTTTTATTGATGTTTTTGCATCCGGCTGGTAGTGCGCAATATTCACCAGAAAGTCGGTGAGTTCATGGGTGCGTGCCGCCAGCGCCCGCACGGCCTCGCGCTCGCTCTCCGGCACATCGTCGAGCAGATCAGGATAGTGGGTGCGCATCATGCCGGCGCACGAACCCGAGGGCACCACCACGTATTCGCAATCCGCAAATTCGCGCGCCGCCTTGCGCGCCAGCGCGATTGCCGAGGCCCGCTCGCCCGAGTTGTAACCGGGTTGACCGCAGCAGGTCTGGGTTTCCGGCACGACCACTTCACAACCTGCGGCCTCAAGCAATTGCAAAGCTGCGAAGCCGATGCGCGGACGCATCAGGTCGATGAGGCAGGTCACGAACAAGCCGACGCGCATGTAGTCTTACCTGTGGTTAAGCCGCACTGTTGCACCGGGCATCAGTGTGCACTGCGGCAACTGGGAATGTACTTACTATACCAGTCACACACCGGCTGGCAGTCCGGCAGCGCCTATGGCTTAAGTGAGTCGCCACGGTTTCAGATACGACAGGCGGTCGCTGGTCTGAACGATCAGATGCTTGACCACCTTGTCACGAACGATGTGCAGCGTGATATCCCCACCCGCCGCGCAGCTGCCCCACAGCCGCTCGTAGAATTCGCTCTGGTCGCCGATGGAATCGCCGCCGATACCGAGGAGGATGTCGCCGCGCCTGAGGCCGGAGTAATCCGCCGGTGAATCCACCAGTACCCGCGAGACCACCAGATGGCCCTCAACCTGCTCCGTATTGAGGCCCAGCCACGGCCGTGCTGCGCCACCGCGGCGGCCGTCCTCGATCAAGTCGGGGAGTACATCCTTCAGCAGATTGATCGGCACGAACATGTTGCCGGGAAAAGCGACCCCGGAATTGAGTGCATCACTGACCCACAACGAGGCGATGCCGACCAGCCGCCCGGCGTCATCGAACAGCGCCGCGCCGCTGTGTTCATAACGCGGGGGTGCTGTGAACAGCGCATCGTCGATCATGTATTCCCACCAGCCGACAAAACGCCGCCGCGAAACCAGTGCTGCACCGGTGACACCGCCCGCACCGGCATGTCCGACAACGACCAGGCTCTGCAACTCACCGAGTTTTGCGGAATCGCCAAGTACCACGGGCGCGCAGGGTGGCGCCGGGCTGGCGCGCAGCAGACCAAAGCCGGTGGCATGGTCGAAGCCGACCACGCTGGCCGGATAAATCCGGTTGTCTTCGGCAATCACCAGCACCGAGGCCGCTTCCAGCACCAGATAGCCTATGGTCAGGATCAGCCCGCGATCGTCAATGACGATGCCGGTGCCCTCGCGCTCGGTCCCCAGGGTGTCCGCGGTGCGTGCACCGTCCACCGCGCGGATTGACAGCTTGACCACCGCATCCAGCGGCGGCGCCAGCGGACGCGGTATGCCATTGGTGGCCCGCCAGGCGGCCAGCGATGCGGCGAACAGTGAAATGGTCATGTCCGTGCTCCCGCAGTGAGTACTGCTTCATAACGCACATCGACGATGTCGATGTCCCCGGCGCCACCGGGCATCGCCAGGCTGACCCGGTCACCGGCGCGGCGCTTCAGCAGCGCTTTGGCTATGGGTGAAATCCAGCTGACATGGCCGCGGGCAGGGTCGGTCTCATCAACGCCGACGATGGACACCGTGTGTTCCGCGCCGCTGGCGTCGACATAATCCACGGTCGCGCCGAAAAATATCTGGTCGGTATCGCCACGCGCGGCCGGGTCGACGACTTCCGACTGGTCCAGCCGCTTGCCCAGGTAATGAATGCGGCGGTCAATTTCGCGCAAACGCTTTTTGCCGTACAGATAGTCGCCATTCTCCGAACGGTCGCCATTGGACGCGGCCCAGGAAACAACTTTCACCAGTTCCGGACGTTCAACGTCCAGCAGCTGCAGCAACTCCTGTTTGAGCTGCGCATACCCGGACGGCGTCACGTAGTTCTTTAACGGTGCTTTTTCTTCAGGTGCGTTCTTCAAAAATGCGACCCCGGACGCGGAAATCGGTCGGTTTTAGCCGGCCATGAAGCGGGCAGTTTAGCGAAATCCGCCGGCCGCTGCAGTGACGGAAAAGGTTGGCCAGCCAAATTTCATAATATAAAATCGGATATATTCGACTCCCAGCCCCGACTCTCATCTCCCTATCCCAGCCAACCCGGAACCCGACTGTGCCCGAGAAAAACGCCAAGCCCTCCATCCAGGTCATCGAACGCATGATGCAATTGCTCGATGTCCTCTCCCTGCACACCGTCCCGGCAACATTGAAGCAGTTGGCCACGGCGACCAAACTACATCCCTCCACCGCACACCGCATACTCGGGGTGATGGTCGACAACCGGCTGGTGGACCGCATCGAACCCGGCATGTACCGCCTGGGCATCCGCCTCGTTGAACTCGGCAGCCTGGTCAAATCGCGCATCAGCGTGCGCCAGGAAGCGCTGCCGTTCATGCACGAGTTGCACCGCGCGCTGGGCGAAACCGTCAACCTGTCGGTGCGCCGCAATGATGAAGTGGTCTATATCGAGCGCACCGCCGAAGGCAACACCATGATGCGCGTGATCCAGATTATCGGCGCGCACGCCCCGCTGCACATCACCGCGGTCGGCAAGATTTTTCTCTCCACCGACACCCCGGAACGCATCGCCGAATATGCCAAGCGCACCAGCCTGCCGCGCTATACCGACAATACCCTGACCGACCTTGCGCAACTGACGCGCGAACTCGACGAAATCCGCAACCGGCAGTACGCCTTCGACAACGAGGAAGCTGAACGCGGCGTGTGCTGCGTAGGCGCCGGCATCTACAACGACGAGAACCAGTTGATCGCCGGGTTGTCCGTCTCGGCCCCCACCGAACGCTTCCGCAAGGCGTGGGCTGAATCCGTGCGCCAGGCCGCGGAACGCATCTCGCGCGCGATAGGCTATCAGGCGCCGCGTTAGCGGGCGTCCGGCAGGAAGCTGATGTACGACCGCCACGTCGTTTTTCTGGATCTTGAAACCACCGGCGCCACCGCCACGCACGACCGCATCACCGAAGTCGGGCTGGTGGAAGTAAACAACGGGGAATTCATCCGCGAATGGTCGACGCTGGTCAATCCCGGCATGAGCATACCGCCCATGATCCAGGCGCTGACCGGCATCAGCAATGACATGGTGGCGGGCGCACCGCGCTTCGAGGACATTGCCCGCGATTTGTATCTGGCGCTTGATGGCCGGGTGCTGATTGCGCACAACGCGCGCTTTGATTACGGTTTTCTGAAAAACGAATTCAAGCGACTGGCCAAGACCTTTACCGCGCCGGTACTGTGCACCGTCAAGCTGTCGCGCAAGCTCTTCCCGCAGCATGCCCGCCACAATCTTGACACCCTGATGAGCCGTCACGGCATTGCTTGCGACGCCCGCCATCGCGCGCTGGGTGATGCCCGCGTGTTATGGCACCTTGCACAGCAGTGGCGCAACGATCCCGGCGAAACAGCAGTGCTGGAGGCCACGGCGAAACTGCTCAAGTCGAGCACCGTGCCCGCCGGGCTGCCCGACACCGTATTTGAGAACATCCCCGAGAGCCCCGGCGTATACCGGTTTTACGGCGAGAACGACGTGCCGCTGTACGTCGGCAAGAGCATCAACCTGCGCGCACGCGTGATGTCGCATTTCTCCGGCGACCATCGCGTAGCCAAGGACATGCGCATTGCCGCCGAAGTAAAGCGCCTGGACTGGATAACGACCGCCGGCGAACTGGGCGCACTGATCGAGGAAGCGCGGCAGGTCCGGGAGCTGTCACCGGTGCACAACCGGCAGTTGCGCACCGCAAAAGAACTCTGCGCATGGCAATGGAATGCCCTTGCGCACACCACGCCGCCGCAGCTGGTATCGGCGCGCGACCTGCACGGTGGCGAATTCCGCGATCTCTACGGCCTGTTCCGCAACCGCCGCACCGCGATCGAAGCGCTGCGCGAAATCGCGCTGGAGCATGAGCTGTGCCACGGCATGCTCGGACTGGAAAAACCCAAAGGCCCCTGCTTCGCCCACCAGATCAAACGCTGCCGTGGCGCCTGCGTCGGGCTGGAAACGGCGCGCGAGCACGCCCTGCGGCTCGCCGCGGCTTTGGCCGGCCTGCGGGTGCGCGACTGGCCGTTCCCGGGCCGCATCGGCGTGCGCGAAACTGCAGCAGACGGCGAGCACAGCGAACTGCATGTGCTGGATCAGTGGTGCCACCTCGGCACCGTGTGCAATGACGAAGAATTGCGTGAACTGCAGGAGGACGCACCGCAACCGCTGTTCGACGTCGACACCTACAAAATACTGACCCGCTTCCTGCTCAACGGAAAAAATCGCAGCGAAATCATTCCGCTGACGCCTACACGCGCTCCTGCGCCATAATGCGCTGCGCAGTCATACTCCACCGGAGGACCTTGTCATGATGAAACACCTGCAAAGCTTAGCCGTTGCCATGCTGGTCGCCCTGTTTGCGGCAGGCGCCGCAGCCCAGACGTATCCGAACAAGCAGGTGCGTTTTATCATTCCGTTTCCGCCCGGCGGGCCCACCGACATCATGGGCCGCATGGCCACCGACATACTGGCCAGGGCCACCGGCCAGCAATT
>JBBKXO010000036.1:0-3312 GCA_037969525.1 Burkholderiales bacterium
GTGCACCACCAGTCGGGCATCATCATGGCGCCGTCGCTGGCGTATATGGAGCAGGCGTATTTCGACGCGCGGACCTATGGCTGTTCGCGTGCCCCTGTCATCGAGATGCTGATTCCTTCTACAGTGGACGACACGCTGGCGCCGCCGGGGCAGCATGTGGCGAGCCTGTTTTGCCAGCATTTCAGCCCGGAACTGCCGAATGATTTGCACTGGGATGGCATACGCGAAGACGTTGCCAACCACGTGATCGACACGGTGGCGCGCTACGCGCAAAACTTCAGGGATGCGGTCATCGCCCGCCAGATATTGTCGCCGCTGGATCTCGAACGGGAATTCGGTCTGGTCGGCGGCGACATTTTCCACGGCGCGCTGACACTGGACCAGTTGTGGACGGCACGGCCCGTGCTGGGTTATGCCGATTACCGCTCGCCGGTGAACCGCCTTTATCTGTGCGGCGCCGGCACCCACCCTGGCGGCGGCGTGACCGGCTTGCCGGGACGCAACGCGGCACGGGAGATCATTAGCGATTTCAAACGCGGCAAGTTGAAGGCGCAGCGGGCATGATGCGACGCCTGTTGCTGGCGTTATTGTGCAGCGTGCTGATCGCTGGCTGCGGCAGCAAAACACCAGCGGTGGGCAAACTTGGTGCCGCCGACGTGGTACTGGCATTCGGCGACAGCCTGACCTACGGCACTGGCGCGAAACCCGAAGACAGCTATCCGGCAGTGTTGGAGGGTTTGATCGGTCGCCCGGTGGTGCGTGCGGGAGTGCCCGGTGAAATAACTGCAGGCGGGCTGTCGCGGTTGCCCGCCACGCTCGACGAGCACCGGCCGCAGCTGGTGATCGTTTGCCTGGGTGGCAACGACATGTTGCGTAAGGGGGATCCGGCGAATATCGAAGCCAATCTGCGGGTAATCCTGCAAACGATCAAGGCGCGCGGCCTCGATGCCGTGCTGGTTGGCGTGCCGGCACCGGGGCTGATTACCAGTGCACCACAGTTCTACGAAAAACTTGCGCGGGAATTCAGCGTGCCGTATGAGGGCAATATCGTTACCAGTGTGCTTTATCAATCGGAACTCAAGTCCGACATGATTCATCCCAATGCGGCAGGATATCGAAAAATAGCCGAGGCGCTTGCCAAACTGCTGCGCGATGCCGGCGCAGTCTGACCGATGAGCGCAAAAAAGCCTACAGCCCGGCGGTTGACGTTCATCATGTGCGTCGCCGAAGTATTGTCGATGACCGGGTTTGCGGCCTATACGACGTTGCTGCCACAGTTGCAGCGCGAATGGGGTCTGTCCAATTCAGAATCCGGAGCAATTAGCGGCATCCTGTTTGCCGGTTACATGTTCTCGGTACCGGTTCTGACCAGCCTGACTGACCGCATGGATTCCCGCCGGATTTATCTGGCAGCCTGTCTTACCGGCAGCATCGGTGCAGCGGTGTTCGCGCTGACGGGCAGCGGATTCTGGAGTGCGGCGTTGGCGCAGTTTCTCATCGGCGCCGGGCTCGGCGGCACCTACATGCCCGGGCTGAAGGCGCTGACGGATCATCTGGAGGGTGCGGCACAGTCGCGCGCCACCGCGTTTTACACCGCGAGTTTCGGTCTGGGCTCCACGATTTCCATACTGGTGGCCGGCAAACTGGGAGCGAACTACGACTGGCACTGGGCATTCTGGTTCGGCGCCATTGGTCCGGTGCTGGCGGGACTTATCGTCTTGTTGGCCATCCCGATGGGGCGGATGCGACCGCGTGAACAGCATACGACGGCATTGCTCGATTTCAGGCCGGTATTGCGCAATCGCAAAACGCTGGGGTACGTCATCGGTTATGCCGCGCACAACTACGAGCTGTTTGGCATGCGATCGTGGATGGTGGCGTTCCTGGTGTTTTGCGCGGCACTGCAACCAACCAGTACGCCGATGCTGCTGAGTGCGGCGACGTTGGCGGCAATGATCAATCTGCTGGGCCCCGTGTTCAGCATTACCGGTAACGAACTGGCGATCCGGTTTGGCCGGCAACGCATCATTTTTCTGTTCATGACTTTATCTGGTGCCATTGCCTGCCTGATCGGCTATACCGCGGCATGGCCGTGGTACATCGTGGTGCTGCTGATGATGGTGCATTACGGCGCGATGCTCGGGGATTCCGCAGCGCTGACCTCGGGCGCGGTTGCCAGCACGCCGCCGGAAATGCGCGGAGCGATGATGGCGGTGTATTCCTTTATCGGATTCAGCACGGCGTTCCTGGCGCCGTTGGTGTTCGGCGTGATGCTCGATCTCGCCGGCGGCAATCAGAGTGTAGCCGCGTGGGGGTTGGCGTTCGGCAGCATCGGCATCTTCGGCGTGCTGGCACCGGTGGCGCGCTGGTGGTATTTGCGCCGCGCTTAAAATATACAATAAAAACAATGACTTGCATTGTAAACGTCAGGCCGCTGTGCGGCCTGAAGTAACTCCGCGTGGTAACGCTACGCTTAGTTCGGCTTACGCTTGTTTGCCCGTGTAGTACTGCGGCCAGCGCTCTAGCACCTGAGCGGAATCCTCTTTGTAAACGTGGCAGGAGTTGATCTGGTACGGTTTTTTGGTTGAAGGCTGTTTCGCCTTGTGCGCTTCACGCGCGCGGCCGGTGGCCTGAAAGGCGGTGGTGCCCAGCGGGCCCAGCAATTCGACCAGATGCGTGCAGCCGAGTACGCCGCCCACGCGTTCGGTAATTGCTTTGCGCCAGCCGGGGCCAACGGTCAGGCCTATGAGTTTTTTAAAATTGACCGTGATATTGCCGCATATGGCGTACGGACCGTTGTCGGTGACGGCTTCGGCGTCGTGGATTTTCAGATCCAGGTCTACGCTTAAACGCAGCCACATGTTGTGCACCGGTTGCCCGGGCTGGCGCTCGTCGCCGCCATCGCGGCGCGTATGCACATAAGTTTTGGTATCGACGAGATGGCCTTCAATGTCCCACAAGCCATCTTCGCGCTCATAGCCTTTGCATTCGATGATGCGGGTGTGTTTGAGCGTGCGGGCGACGGGGGTGGATAACGGCATGACACGGACTCCAGTGTTTCAGTAGTTGGTATTTACTGCGATACAGCGTTATTCAGGTCGCGTCATTACGCGGCTTTGGCGCGGATTGCACGCGCAGCGCGCGATAAGGTTGGTCGACCGAGTACGCTGCAGATGTAATCGCCGGCGGCAATCAGCTTGTTCATGTCGATACCGGTTTCTATGCCGAGACCGTCGAGCAGATACAACACGTCTTCAGTAGCGACATTGCCGGTGGCGCCTTTGGCGTAGGGGCAGCCGCCCAATCCGGATA
>JBBKXO010000037.1:0-2777 GCA_037969525.1 Burkholderiales bacterium
CATCGGCACCGTGGTCGGCGGCGGACTCCTCGGACTCGAAGCGGCCAAGGCGTTGAAGGATCTCGGACTCGAAACCCACGTCGTCGAATTCGCTCCGCGCCTGATGGCAGTGCAGCTCGATGAGGCCGCCGGTCAGCTGCTGCAACGGAAGATCGAAGCGCTCGGCGTGGTCGTGCACACCGCGAAGAGCACCAAGGAGATTGTCAACGGGGACGGACACACCCACCGCATGGTATTCGCCGACGGCTCTGCACTGGACACCGACCTGATCGTGTATTCGGCCGGCATCCGCCCCCACGACGGACTTGCGCGCGCGGCGAAGCTCGCTGTCGGTGAACGCGGCGGCATCGCCATCGATGAGTACTGCCGCACCTCGGACCCCGACATTTACGCCGTCGGCGAATGCGCGCTGTGGAACGGCCGCATCTTCGGGTTGGTCGCCCCCGGCTACCAGATGGCCGAAGTCGCGGCGCGCCATGTCGCGGGCGAAGCCGACGCGCGATTCGAGGGTGCCGACATGAGCACCAAGCTGAAGCTAATGGGCATCGATGTCGCCTCGGTCGGCGACGCGCTCGGCAAAACACCCGGCGCACTCGATTACCTTTATACCGACCCGGTCCAGGGCATCTACAAGAAACTGGTGGTCTCGGACGACGGCAAGCAACTGCTGGGTGCGATCCTCGTCGGCGACGCTACCGAGTACAACGGCCTGCTGCAGATGATGCTGAATGCGATCCCACTGCCCGAGCATCCCGAAGACCTGATCCTGCCGACACGTGAGGGCGGCAGCGCCAAAGGCCTGGGCGTGGACATGCTGCCGGCGGCGGCGTTGATCTGTTCGTGCAACAACGTCACCAAGGGCGCGATCTGCGACGCGGTAGTGGCCGGCTGCACCACCATCGGCGCACTGAAAAAGGAAACCAAGGCCAGCAGCACCTGCGGTGGCTGCGGCCCCATGGTCAAGCAGATTCTCGACGCCGAACTGCGCAAGCAGGGCATCGAGGTCAAAAATCACCTGTGTGAACACTTTGCCTACTCGCGCCAGGAACTGTTCCACCTGACGCGCGTCGGCGGACTGAAAACCTTTGACGACATTCTCGCCAAGCACGGCAAGGGCCGCGGCTGCGACATCTGCAAGCCGGCGGTCGCGTCGATCCTCGCCGCGTGCTGGAACGAATACATCCTCAAACCGAAACACGCGCCGCTGCAGGACACCAACGACCGCTTTCTCGCCAATATGCAGAAGGATGGCACCTACTCCATCGTGCCGCGGGTGCCCGGCGGCGAAATCACACCAGCGAATCTGATTGTGCTCGGCGCAGTTGCCGAAAAGTACAAGCTCTATACCAATATCACCGGCGCCCAGCGCATAGACCTGTTCGGTGCGCGCGTGGAACAACTGCCGTTGATCTGGCGTGAGCTGGTCGATGCCGGATTCGAATCCGGCCACGCCTACGGCAAGGCACTGCGCACCGTGAAATCCTGCGTCGGCAGCACGTGGTGCCGTTTCGGCGTGCAGGATTCGGTAACGATGGCGGTCAACATCGAGAACCGTTACCGGGGACTCCGTTCACCGCACAAACTGAAAATGGCGGTCTCGGGCTGCACCCGCGAATGCGCCGAAGCCCAGGGCAAGGACGTCGGCATCATTGCCACCGAAAAAGGCTGGAACCTCTACGTCTGCGGCAACGGTGGCATCAAGCCGCGCCACGCCGACCTGCTCGCCAACGATATCGACGACGCCACGCTGGTCAAATACATCGACCGCTTCCTGATGTTCTATATCCGCACGGCCGACCGGCTGCAGCGCACGGCCCCCTGGCTGGATAACATCGAAGGCGGCATCGATTACGTCAAAAAGGTGGTCTGCGAAGACTCGCTGGGCATAGCCGCCGAACTTGAGGCCGACATGCAGCGTTTCGTTGATACCTACGAGTGCGAATGGAAGAAAACCATCAACGACCCCGAGTCACTGAAACGCTTCAGCCATTTCGTCAACAGCGACCAGCCGGACCGCAACGTGGTGTTCGTCGCAGAGCGCGACCAGATCCGGCCGGCGCGCCCGGATGAACGCGAACTTGAACCCGAGGAGGTGGCGTGAGCGCCCGCCCCAATATCGACATGAACATGAAAAAATGGACTGCGGTCTGTCACCTTGACGACATCGTACCCAACACCGGCGTTTGCGCGCTGGTGGATGAGCAACAGGTGGCGGTTTTCCGCATGGACGATGACAGCGTCTACGCGTTGGCCAACCACGACCCGTTTTCAAAAGCGAATGTGCTCTCGCGCGGCATCGTCGGCGACTTAAAAGGTGTAGCAGTCGTCGCCTCACCGGTTTACAAGCAGCATTTCAGCCTGGCTTCCGGCCGCTGCATTGAAGACCCTGACGTCGGGGTCCCGATCTTTGGCGTACGCATAGACAACGGCGTGGTATTGGTCGAAGCCTGAGCGCGCACGCAAGCCGCCTTGCGTGCTGCCGTGCGATCATTGAGGCATGGACCATCCCGCACTGATTCGCATCATCAAGGAAATCGGCCGCGGCAAGAATGCAGCGGGCGACCTCACTCGCGCCGATGCCTGCGCACTGTTTGCCGCCATCCTCGAAGACAGCATTCCCCCCTTGCAGTTGGGCGCCGTACTGATTGCGCTGCGCATCAAGGGTGAATCACCGGACGAACTCGCGGGTTTTCTCGATGCTTGTGAAGCCTGTTATCCGCACATCAAAGCGCCGGCCGGCGCCGTCCCGCTGGTCATCCCCGCCTACAACGGCGCGC
>JBBKXO010000038.1:0-5610 GCA_037969525.1 Burkholderiales bacterium
CTGCCTTTTTTCGGGGTGGTTTGAATGGCGCAGGCAAGGACGCTGAAAAATGCCTTGTCCAGAGCGCGCCGTGCGGCCGACAACTGCTGAGTGACTTTCTCGCATTCCGTGCCACTGTCAATCATCGCCTGGATGCCGCGCAACTGTCCTTCAATGCGCTTCAGCCTGAGGATGAGATCCCGGCGGTGCTGCTGGTCTTCGATGACGGCCATCGTGTGCTCCTGTGGTGGTCATGACAGCGGCCGGTCGCTTTGGGAGGCGGGCCAAGCGCTTGAAATACTATACCCCCTATAGTATATTGAGCGCAAGCCCTGCAGTGATAGGGGGGCATTTCATACGGAGTTTAATCATGACCACGGAACGACTGGTACGCATCATTGCAGGCCTCTTTGTATTGCTGTCACTCGCCTTGGGCGTGCAGGGCAGCCCGCTGTTCATTAACGCCAATTTCCTCTGGTTCACGGTTTTTGTTGGCGCCAATCTGTTCCAGAGCGGCTTCACGCGCTTCTGCCCGCTGGAATCCATTCTGCGTGCAATGGGTGTGAAGTCGGCTGTATCCTGAAGCGGCTGGATGCAGGAGAAACACATGATGCAAGCACAGAAAACTGATTCGCTGCACGTCGCGTGCGCGCATTGCGCGGCCGTCAATCGCTTCGCCGGAAATCGGCTGGGCGATGCGCCAAAATGCGGTGGCTGCGGCGCAGCCTTGTTGCCCGATCATCCTGTCGAACTGACGGACGCCACTTATGATGCGGTGATCGCGCGCACGGATTTGCCGGTGGTGGTGGATTACTGGGCGGCATGGTGCGGACCATGCAAGGTGATGGCGCCGCAATTCGAAGCGGCTGCCCACGAACTGCATACCCGCGTGTTGTTTGCCAAGGTGAATACCGAAGAGGCGCAGGGTGTGGCTGCGCGCGCTGGAATACGGTCCATTCCGACGCTGGCCCTGTTTCGTGATGGCCGGGAAATCGCGCGTACCTCAGGGGCGATGGATGCGCATACGCTCGTCAACTGGATCAACAAACAGGTTTAACATGCAGTCTATGAGACACCGCGTTGCCCTGACAGCCGTAGCTTTTGCTGCACTGTTGTCCGCTTGCAGCGAGGAATTGGCCAAACCGGCCGCCGTGGCGGCGACGCCGTTGCAGTCGGCGGTGGTCGAAGCGCGCGAGATTGACCTGACTTATTCGGCGGAGGCGGTCGTCGAAGCCGTGCGCCAGTCCACGGTGTCGGCGCAAATTGCCGGCCGTGTTGTCGAACTGCGGTTTGATGTTGGCGATGCGGTGAAAAAGGGCGAAGTCATCGTGCGTATCGACGAGCGCGCCGCCAACCAGGCCGTGGCCGCCAGCACGGCTCAGGTGCAGGAGGCGCAGGCAGCGCTCGCCAATGCCCGCGCGCAGTTCGAGCGCTCGAAACAGCTGGCCGCGCAGAAATTCATCAGCGCCGCCGGACTGGAGCGCGCCGAAACCGATTACAAGACTGCGCAGGCCCGGGTCTCCTCGTTGATTGCAGGCGCGGGACAGGCTACAACTGAACGCAGTTTTGCCACCATCGTCGCGCCGTACAGCGGGGTGGTATCTGCGCGGCATGTGGAAGTCGGTGAAATGGCGGTGCCCGGCAAGCCGCTGATGACCGGTTTCGATCCGTCGTCGTTGCGGGTCGTCGCCAATCTGCCGCAGACGCAGTTGCCGACGATACAGTCCATTGGTAAAGCATGGGTCGAAGTGCCGGCGCTGGGACGCCGCATCGAAGCGAAACAGATTACGGTCGTGCCCTCGGCCGATCCGCGCACGCATACCACGCGCGTGCGGCTTGAACTGCCTGCGGACGTCAGCGGCATCGTCCCCGGTGTGTTTGCCCGTGCGCATTTTTCAACGGGCCGCGCGACGCGGCTGATGGTGCCGCGCGCTGCGGTCCTGCAGCGCAGCGAGGTGACCGCAGTCTATGCAATCGACGACAAAGGCGCGCCACGGCTGCGCCAGGTCCGGCTCGGCACGGCGGGCGACGAACAGGGCATCGAAGTACTCGCAGGCCTGAAAAATGGCGAGCGGGTGGCGCTGGAGCCGGTCAAGGCCGGTATGGCGCACGTCCGGTGAGCATGGGTATTTCCGGGCGCATCGCCCGATACTTCCAGGATTCGCAGATCACGCCGCTGCTGGCGCTGGTTGCACTGCTGCTCGGGGTGTTCGCCGTGGTGGTCACACCGCGTGAAGAGGAACCGCAGATCGATGTAACGATGGCCAATGTGCTGATCGCGTTTCCGGGTGCATCAGCGAAGGACGTCGAAAACCTGATTGCGACGCCCGCGGAACAGGTGCTGGCACAGATGACCGGTATCGACCATGTGTATTCGGTGTCGCGCAGCGGCATGGCGATCATTACCGTACAGTTCAAGGTCGGTGTGCCGCGCATCGACGCGCTGGTGATGCTGCATGACACCGTGCAGTCGAACCGTGACTGGATTTCACCGAACCTCGGCGTCGGTGAGCCACTGATCAAGCCCAAGGGCATCGACGACGTGCCGGTGGTGACGCTGACGCTGTGGAGCAGGGACGGTGCGCGCGGTGCATACGAACTCGAACGCGTGGCGCACGCTGCAGAGGTGGAACTCAAGCGCGTACCCGGTACCCGAGAAGTGCAGACGCTGGGTGGTCCCGGCCGTGCAGTACTGGTCCGGCTGGATGCCGACCGGCTGGCTTCGCACGGGCTGTCGGTTCTGGACCTGCGCAATGCGCTCCTGGCATCGAACCTGGCGCTGCCTTCCGGCAAACTGACGCGTGATAACCGCGACGTGGTGGTAGAGACCGGTGAATTCTTCAGCTCCGCGGCAGACGTCCGGAACCTGGTGGTCGGTATTTTTGAGAGCAAGCCGGTGTACCTGGCCGATGTTGCTGAAGTGGTGGATGGTCCGGATCAGCCGGAGCGGTATGTGTGGACCGGATCGGGTCCCGGCGGCGCGAACAAGGGCGTTGCAGCCGGCAGCGAGCAGCCGGCGGTGACGATACAAATCACCAAGAAAGCCGGCGAGAACGCTGTGGATGTCGCGGCACACGTGATCCAGCGCGTGGACGCATTGCGCGGCACGGTGATTCCGGACGATGTGCACGTTACGGTCACGCGCGACTATGGTGCGACGGCCAACGACAAGGCGTTGAAACTGATCCAGAAACTGATCTTTGCCACGCTGTCGGTGGTGGTTTTGGTGTTTCTGACATTGGGGCGTCGTGAGGCGCTGATCGTTGGCGTGGCGGTGATGCTGACTCTGGCCGCGACTCTGTTTGCGTCGTGGGCGTGGGGTTTTACGCTGAACCGGGTGTCGTTATTCGCATTGATATTCTCGATCGGCATCCTGGTGGATGACGCGATTGTTGTGGTCGAGAACATCCATCGCCGCATGGCGCTCGATCGCAAACCATTAATTGAGGTGATTCCGCTGGCCGTCGATGAGGTCGGCGGGCCGACGATACTGGCAACCTTCACGGTGATCGCCGCGTTGCTGCCGATGGCGTTCGTCACCGGTCTGATGGGGCCGTACATGAGCCCGATCCCGATCAATGCCAGCATGGGTATGTTGATTTCGCTGGCGATTGCGTTCGTGCTGACGCCGTGGCTGGCATTGAAACTGCTCGGCAAGGCGGCGCATCATGAATCAGGGGACGGACGGCTCGAGCGTCTGTTCCAGCGATTGCTCGGACCATTCGTCTCCGGACAGCGGGCGGCACGCAACCGGCGCGGTTTGCTAATGCTGGTAGTGGCGCTGATAGTCGGTTCGGTGGCGCTGGCAGGCTTCAAGCTGGTCATTCTGAAAATGCTGCCGTTTGACAATAAATCCGAGTTCCAGGTCGTTGTCGACATGCCGGCCGGCACACCGCTGGAAATCACCGCCGCCGCGTTGCGCGACATGGGGGCGTATCTGGCGACGGTGCCTGAAGTCACGAATTACCAGGTCTATGCGGGCACTGCTGCGCCGATCAATTTCAACGGCCTGGTGCGGCAATACTATTTGCGATCACAGCCCGAGCAGGGCGACATCCAGGTCAATCTTCTCGACAAGGATGCGCGCGACCGGCAAAGCCACGAGATCGCATCGGCGGTGCGTCCGGTACTCGAAACGATTGCTGCAAAGTGGGACGCCAAGGTCAAGGTCGTCGAAGTGCCGCCGGGACCGCCGGTGCTGTCGCCGCTGGTTGCCGAAGTCTATGGACCGGACGAACCCGGCCGCATCCGCGTCGCCAAAAAAGTGCGTGACGCTTTGGCGGCAACTCCCGACATCGTCGGCATCGATGACTCCGTCGAGGATCCTGCACCGCGCATCGTACTCAAGGTTGATCAGGCTAAGGCGGCGCTGGCGGGAGTGAGCCGCCGCGACATTGTCGAGACCATGCGCATCGGTCTTGCCGGCGCGGATGTTACGCCATTGCATGACGGGCAATCGAAATATGAAGTGCCGGTGCGGTTGTCGATGCCGGCGGAGCGCAAAGGGGAACTTGCGGAGATTCTGAAACTGACGGTGCGCAGCCAGTCGGGTGATCGGGTGCCGCTGTCGGAACTGGTGACCGCAGTGCACAACCTGCGTGACCGCGCCATTTATCACAAGGATTTGTTGCCGGTGGTGTACGTGATCGGCGATCAGGCGGGACGTGTCGACAGCCCGCTCTATGGCATGTTCGCCGCGCGCGGGAAAATTGTCGGCCAGCCGCTGGCAGAGGGTGGCGTGCTCGGTGAGTATTTCATACGCGTGCCGGACGATCCGTACCGTGAGTATGCGATCAAGTGGGATGGTGAATGGAAAGTGACGTACGAAACTTTCCGTGACATGGGTATTGCCTATGCCGTGGGCCTGATCCTGATTTATCTGCTGGTGGTTGCGCAGTTCCGGTCTTATCTCGCGCCGCTGATCATCATGGCGCCGATTCCGTTGACCGTCATCGGCGTGATGCCGGGCCATGCGCTGTTCGGCGCGAATTTCACCGCCACGTCGATGATCGGCATGATTGCGTTGGCTGGCATCATCGTGCGCAACTCGATACTGCTGGTGGATTTCATCAATCTGAGAGTTGCAGAAGGTGTGCCGCTGCGTGACGCGGTCATGCAGTCTGCGGCGGCGCGGGCCAAGCCGATCGTGCTGACCGGCTTTGCGGCAATGCTCGGTGCGATGTTCATACTCGATGATCCGATATTCAACGGTTTGGCAATCGCGCTGATCTTCGGCATCCTGGTATCGACATTGTTGACGCTGGTGGTGATCCCCGTGTTGTACTATGTGGCCTACCGGCGGCAACACGAGGCCGCAGCCATCTAAGGACGGCGCATGGATGCAGCGGAAGCCCTGATACTCGCCCGCACCCAATTCGGGCTGAACATTGCGTTTCACATTCTGTTCCCCACGCTGACTATCGCACTGGCGTGGTTCCTGGTGTATTTCCGCGTGCGCTACGAGCGCACGCGTGATGCAGGATGGCTGGCCACCTACAAGTTGTGGGTCAAGATTTTCGCGCTGACGTTCGCGATGGGGGTGGTCACCGGCATCGTCATGAGTTTCCAGTTCGGCACCAACTGGCCCGGTTACATGAACAATGTCGGCAATATCGCGGGGCCGCTGCTGGC
>JBBKXO010000039.1:0-2687 GCA_037969525.1 Burkholderiales bacterium
GTATCCGGATATCTTTCAGGCTACTGCCGGCGGTCGGAAAATCTGGCCGATGATCAAGGACAAGGACTGGCTGGAAAACAATTTCATCCCGACCATCCAGAAGCGCGGCGCAGCCATCATCGACGCACGCGGCCTGTCTTCTGCGGCCAGCGCCGCCAACGCCGCCATCGATCACATCCGCGACTGGGTACATGGCACGCGGGCGGGCAACTGGGTCAGCATGGGCATTCCTTCGGACGGCAGCTACGGCATACCCGAAGGCATGATTTACGGCTTTCCGGTGACCTGCAAGGATGGCGCCTACCACATAGTCCAGGGACTGAAGCAGAGCAAATTCAGCCAGGCACGCATGCAGGCCACATTAAATGAACTTCAGGAAGAGCGTGATTCCGTGCTCGGGCTGCTCGGCTGATCCGTTGAGCATGACTACATTTAAGCGGACCCTGCAGCTACGCAGCGTCCGCTTTTTTTATTGAAATCCGAATTGGGCACCGCACTGGATGCGAAGGGCTACCGATGAGCGAGAAAACCAATACCGCCGGCTTCAAACCTAAAAAATCCGTGGCACTGTCCGGTGTCGAAGCCGGAAGCACGGCCCTGTGCACCGTCGGCCGCAGCGGCAATGATCTGCACTACCGCGGCTACGACATTATTGATATTGCCGAAACCTGTGAGTTCGAGGAAACCGCCTACCTCCTTGTTCACGGCAAACTGCCCAATGCCGCGGAACTGCGTGCCTACAAGGTCAAGCTGCTGGCGCTGCGCGGCCTGCCAGCAGTCGTGCGCAATGTGCTTGAACAGCTGCCCGCTGCCGCACATCCCATGGACGTCATGCGCACCGGCTGCTCGGCGCTGGGCGCAGCACTGCCCGAGAAGGAAGACCACGGACTGGCCGGCGCCCGCGATATCGCTGACCGTCTGATGGCCTCCTACGGCTCGATGCTGCTCTACTGGTATCACTACAGCCACAACGGCCGGCGCATCGAAGTTGAAACCGACGACGATTCCATCGGCGGCCATTTCCTGCACCTGCTGCACGGCAAACCGGCAAAACCACTGTGGGTGCGCGCCATGCACACCTCACTGAATCTGTATGCCGAACACGAATACAACGCCTCGACATTCGCCGCGCGCGTCATCGCCGGCACCGGTTCCGACATGCACTCCGCGATTACCGGCGGCATCGGCGCGCTGCGCGGCCCCAAACACGGCGGCGCCAACGAAGTCGGCTTTGAAGTCATGAACCGCTACGAGACCCCCGATGCCGCCGAGAGCGACATCGTCAACCGCATCGCCAACAAGGAAGTGGTCATCGGCTTCGGCCACCCGGTCTACACCATCGCCGATCCGCGCAACAAGATCATCAAGGCGGTCGCCCGCGAACTGTCCAAAGATGCCGGCAACCTGAAAATGTACGACATTGCCGAGCGCATTGAACAGGTGATGATGCGCGAGAAGAAGATGTTCGCCAATCTCGACTGGTTCTCCGCCGTGTCGTACCACAAGATGGGCGTGCCGACAGCGATGTTTACACCGCTGTTCATCATCTCGCGCACCAGCGGCTGGGCGGCCCACGTCATCGAACAGCGCGTCGACAACAAAATCATCCGTCCCACCGCGGTTTACACCGGGCCGGAGAATCGCAAGTTCGTGCCGCTGGCGCAGCGCGGAAAAATTGAGAAGAAGACAAAATAAAAACCCTTTTGCCACAGAGTTCACAGAGGACACAGAGAAAACCCGGGACGCTGCTTTTGAAATTCTCTGTGCTCTCTGTGTCCTCTGTGGCTAAATGCCTTTGATTGAGGAATTCAATGTCATCCAACATCTCCAACGTCCGCCCCAAACCTGACCAGGTCATCACCGACATCGTCGACTATGCCGCGAAGTACAAAATCGACAGCGCCGAGGCCTACAACACCGCCCGCCTGTGCCTGATGGATACGCTGGGCTGCGGCTTTGAAGCCCTGTCCTACCCGGCCTGCACCAAGCTGATGGGGCCGGTGGTGCCGGGCGCGACACTGGCCAATGGCGCCAGGGTGCCGGGTACCTCGTTCCAGCTCGACCCGGTCATGGCCGCGTTCAATATCGGCTGCATGATCCGCTGGCTGGATTTCAACGACACCTGGCTGGCTGCGGAATGGGGACACCCGTCCGACAACCTCGGCGGCATACTCGCCATGGCCGATTACCTTTCACGTCAGGCCGTGGCGGTGGGTAAAAAACCGCTGACCATGCGCGACGTGCTGAGCGGCATGATCAAGGCACATGAAATCCAGGGCGTCATCGCACTGGAAAACAGTTTCAACCGCGTCGGCCTTGATCACGTATTGCTGGTCAAGGTGGCTTCCACCGCTGTGGTTGCCACCATGCTGGGGCTCAATCGCGACGAGCTCATCAACGCCGTGTCGAATGCCTGGATCGATGGCCAGTCGCTGCGTACCTATCGCCACACCCCGAACACCGGATCGCGGAAATCCTGGGCCGCTGGCGACGCCACCAGCCGTGCCGTGCGCCTCGCACTGATGGCCGCCAAAGGTGAGATGGGCTATCCCTCAGGCCTGACTGCAAAGACCTGGGGCTTCTACGACGTGCTGTTCAAAGGCAATCCGTTCAAGTTCACGCGCAAATACGGCTCGTACGTGATGGAAAACGTGCTGTTCAAGATTTCCTTCCCCGCGGAGTTCCAC
>JBBKXO010000040.1:0-6689 GCA_037969525.1 Burkholderiales bacterium
GGCCATGATCGCGCAGTGTGCAAGCCAGCGCCAACGCTCATCCGGAGACTCGAGGAATCGTGCATGCACGAACTCGCACATCGCGCGTTGTTTACCGTTATCCGTGACCTGGCCATAAATCTGCGAAGCCATCATCAGCGGGTAGCCGCTGTGCGGATCAAGGCGGAGTGCCGTATCCAGCCATCCTGCAACGCGGATGTAATCCAGGTCACGGAACGGAATGCTGATGCCGGGCTGGTTGTCGAACGACTGCAGATAAAGCACCAGCATTTGCGCTGCGGCGATGGGGGCGCCGAAGCTTGCCGCACGCAGAGTTGCGGCGTCCGGGGCCGGTGGCAGTGCTTCGGCACGCGCAACCGGCGCTGGCTGTGCACCGTGCCACAGTAACTGCAGCGCGAGTGTAATGACGAGCAACAAGCCGACGGCGGGTGGCACCGTGCGCAGCGCGCGTTCGTCGGTGAGGCCGGTGAAGGTCGGCAATCAGAGGCTCCGGCGATGGAAGTCGAAGAGGGTTGCCGCCGTCAACAACGCAATATAGATGCCACCCTGCGCCATGATGGCTATCAGGATCGCCGCTTCAGGCGGGACATCGACCAGCCACGCGGTATCAGTCCACTGATCGAGGGCGGGCATTACGTAGCCCAGGCTTTCTACGAGTGTGCTGGTGACCTGGTGCGACAGCGTATCCTGTCCTGTCAGTGGATGGGCGCTCATCAGGCGTATCGCCGAGAGGCTGCGGGCCAGCAGATAAAAGGCGGCGACAAAGCCTGCCGCCGGCAGCATCTGGTTGAAGGTGACGATGCAAAATAAGGCCAGCGCGGCGATCAGCGCGAGTTCGATGGCTAGCGACGCCATCCACATCCACGCGCCGACAGCCGGTGCCAGCATCCATAACGGCAGCGAGAGGATGGCGGCGATGATGCACGCCGTGAGCATGAACCCCGCAAGCTTCCCGCAGATATAATGGGTGCGGGGCACATCGAGTGCGAGCAGAATTTCGAGGCCCTTGTCATTGAACTCGCGGGCAATGCTGGCCAGCACGTACATGCCGATCATGAACACCGCGCACAGCCGTGCTGCGGTGGCGTAAAAACCGAGTTGGAAGCGCGAGGTTTCAGTAATGGCGAGTTCACGGATGAACAGGCTGGCGCCGAACAGTATGATGAGCGTCAGCAGGGCCATGGCTGGTACGCGGGTGCGGACGGCTTCGAGGGCGGTATATTTGCCTATGGTGGTGATGTGCACGTTCGGGACCGCTTTCTCAACTGAAGATCAACTGACGAAACAGTATAGCCAATCGTGATGCCCGACGACCCACAGAATGCAGTAGCCCAGCCGGCCGGCTTGCGGGTCGTATCGGCTGCGCCGACACGGTACCTCAACCTGCTGTTGTCCTGCATGTTGTTCACGCTGCACGGTGCGATCGTCTGGGGTTTGAATGAGTGGTGGGGGCGCGGCCTGCTGCTCGCGCATTTCGGTCTGTTCCTGATGTGGCAGCCGGTGTGGCGCGGCGAACGCCAGATTTCCTTGAAGCTGGCTTTGCTGGTACTGATCCTCGGCGGTCTCTTTGCTGCTTCCGGCAACTGGTGGTTGATCGCCACCTGGATCGCGGTGCTGTTCGGACTGATCGGAGGTGGCGTGCCGGGTACCGTGGGCCGGGGTGATCGGCTGGTGGCCATACTGGGCGCGGTTTACCTGGTGACCATGCTGCTGATGTGGGTGGTGCCGCAATTGTTTCCCTCCTACACGATCGAGTCGGAGCCAGCCGCTTTTGTGCGTTATGGCCTGCCACTGCTGCCGCTGGTGATACTTGGAATTCCCAAGGGCGAGCGCAAGCAGGGCGCGCCAGTGATCGTCGACCTGTTCTACAGTGTCGTATTGTTCCTGCTGGTGGTGGCGCTGGCGCTGGGCAGCTTTGTCATTCAGGCGGTGTCGCCCGGCCAGTACTTGCTGGGACTGGCGCAGGCCCTGACCGTGCTCGGTTTGCTGCTGGTGGGGCTGTCGTGGTTGTGGGATCCGCGCGCGGGCGTCGCAGGCATCAGCACCCTGTTGTCGCGTTATCTGCTGGGTCTGGGGTTGCCGTTTGAGCAGCGCATGCGGCGACTGGCTGAACTGGCACAGGCCGAAACCCGGCCCGAGCAATTTCTGCGCAGCGCACTGACCTACATGCTGGACCTGCCCTGGGTCACCGGCTATGGCTGGACATCGTCACTGTCGAACGGCGAAGTCGGCAGGCAAAGCGCACATGCCGAGCAGTTCGAAACCGGCAGCGCCCAGTTGACCATGTATTCCGTCAGGCCGTGTTCGCCCGCGGTGCTGCTGCACATGAATCTTTTGATGCAGATGGTGGGGCATTTTTACGAGGCGCAGCGCCGGGAGCAGTCGCGGCAGCAGGCGGTATATACCCAGGCCATCTACGAGGCCGGCGCGCGTCTGACCCATGATGTCAAGAATCTGCTGCAGTCGTTGCGGTCGATCTGCGCCGCTGCGGAAATGCGCGGCGCAGACGACAACGCTTTCCGGGCACTGGTGCAGCGGCAGTTGCCGCAGATTACACAACGCCTGGGCGCCACCCTGGATAAACTGAAATCGCCGGAGATGATCACCGGCAGCGAGGTTGCTGCCGCGATCTGGTGGCGGGGGCTGCAGACACGCCACGCGGATCGTTCGGTGGTATTCGAAACCCAGGGTGAACTCGCGGACGTGCGCCTGCCCGCTGAACTCTTTGACAGCGTCGCCGATACCCTGATCGAGAACGCGCTCTACAAGGGCACACAGGGCGGAACCGTCTGGGTCAGCGTCATGCTGGCGCCGGGACCGCGGCTGCGCGTTTGTGATGATGGGGCACCGGTGCCACCAGCGATCACGGCGCAACTATTGCTTGCACCGGTGGCGTCAGACAGCGGTCTGGGCGTGGGCCTGTACCAGGCGGCGACGTTTGCCGAACAATCGGGATATACGCTGAAACTGGTGGAGAACAGCCGGGGTAGCGTGTGTTTCGAACTGAAGCGCGCCGGCTAAGGCAATTTTCCGGCGGCGACCATGCGGTTGAACAGCGTGTATTTCGACAGCCAGATCACGATGTCGTCAAATTCATTGGCAGCGAGACCGCCAGTCTGCTGGGGCCGGGTGACTATTTCGCGGTCGGTGTCATAATTTTCCTGCTCGTCGGCACTTGCCGAAGCCGCATTGGCAGCGTTAGTCGTAAAGTTGATGGCCCCAGCGCCGTTCTTGCCATGCGAGATTACGGCGAAGACGGCGGTGGTGCTGAGTGTCGTGGCGCACGCCTGTGTGGTACAGATGCGCACGTCGGTTCCGCCAACGGTCAATGCGAATGGCGTGGCCGGGACGCGACGCGCAAACGCCTCGTTCACCACATACGTGAATCGATTGCCCCATAAATCAGAGTTTCCAAGGCCCAGCGTTGCGTATGGCAGTCTTCCGGCGGCGATGCCGCCGGCTATCGTGGTACAAAAGCCCGTGCCGGCCGTGAAGTTTTCTGTGCCATTGATGCCGGTGTCAGGACAGGGCAGATAACCATTTGCAGCGGCAAACCCGAGCAGGGCATCCTTGATTTCAGCCATGGTTTTCTGGGTATCACTGAGTTGCTTCTGTTCAACCTGTGTGGCAAGTGGCACCAGTATGCTGCCGAGTATCAGCACGATGATGAACAATGCTACGGCGATCTCGATCAGCGTGAAGCCATGGTTGGCGCGGCGTCCCACGGGAATGACCGCATGCGGCGCAAGTTGCGAGGGGGTATGCCAGTTAGTATGTGAAGTCACTATGATCCTCATCTCTACGGTACATCGGGACAAGTAAAACCCGAACTGCAAATCGCCATGCGGTCGTTGCTGACTGGAAAGCGCGAAGGCCTGACATAGTTGCTATCACCATCGGAGTTTGCCGCATCTTCCAGGCATTGTGCAGCAGAGTTGCAGGTATGCACCTGGGCGCCGAGTGCGCGGCCGGAAACCATGACGAGCACGCGAATGTTGTTGCCGCCGGTAACGCTGGCTACGCTGACGGGGTCGTCAGTAAAGCTGAGTCCAAAAAAGCCTAGTATGAGATTTACGAAGCCGATCAGTGTGGGGTTGCCACAAAGGGTCCCGTTGACGAAGGCATCCAATCCAAACGGCAATCCCAGTTGACCGCATGCATTCGACATTGCGTAATGCGTCACAAGATTCCAGTTGTTTTCGGAAAACCAGGCTGGCAGCGTGTTCAGCGGCCAGTTTGCCTGTCCACAGGTAACGGTGGAAATTGGGAACCGCCCCCGGTTCGTGCCGGGATTGCAAGAATAAGGTGCCGCACTTCCATAGAGATTGGCAAATGGGTAATAGGTGTTGGAAGCGCGATAACTTTCGAGCGCAGTAATCGCTTCTTTTGCGACGCGCACATTGACTACGGAAAACAACGCATCGCGGGTAATCGGCAGCAAACGATCATTGAATGTGGCCACGGTCAATTGCGATGCGATCGTCGGGTCAAATTCAAAATCGTTGTTGGCGACATCGGCATTTTCCCCTTCCAGATAATTGGCGGGGCACAGATTGCCCTTGATGCTGGTGCCCGTGGTGCTGCAGGGGGCGACCGTGGAGCCCCGGATTTGTGTGCCGGTTACGCCGCCGGGGGCAAATACGACGGCAATGACGCCGGTTTCACTGGTGGTGCCGGTGGACCTGTTTTTGATATTGAAGTTGCCCGGAGTATCACTGTTCAAAATGCCGCTGCGCGGATTGTTCTGAAAGCCGTTGGATAGGGCGTACCACAGATATTCTCCACTGCCGTCGCGCAGCGGCGGCAATCCCAGTGTTTTCCAGGGGAGCCGACCGATACGCGTATCCAGAGTACTGCAGGGAGAGTCGGCGGATCCGGTGGGAGTGCCGTCAGCCAGCGTAGTCAGGTTGGGGCAGAGAAACTCACCGGGCCGCGAACTGATGGGCACGTTGGGTAATCCCGAGGGGTTGGCTGCTGCTGCGTAACCGATCAGCGCTTCCTTGGCCTGTGCGAGTGCGTCAGCAGTAATTTCTTCGGAGGCCAGTTGCGCGCGCTTGGCGCTGGCAAAGTAGATGGTCGTGGCGACGATGCCTGCGAAGAGCAGTAGCAGCAGAGTCGCCATAGCCGCGAGGCCGCGCTGTCTTGACATAAAACAGTTCAAAAACAACAAGTTACCGCTATTGTCATGAGTTCATCCATGTCAAGGGCGGGTGGCGGGCTTGGCACTTTCTACAGTGGCGTTTGCTCCAGAACTTTTGCGTGCGGCTTCCCGCAGGGCTTCCAACAGTTCAGGGGGTATATCTTTGGTTTCGGCTTTGTTTTCTGATGGCGCTGCGGGCTTGGATTCGGATTCGCTTTTTGGTTTGTCGGCGGGTGCAGTGATGGTGCCTGGAAAGGCATAGGATTCATCGATCCGTCCGGACAGCAATTCTGCGCTCTGTCCGACTTTCAGCCGCAGCTGGCCGGAGCTCTTGGCTTGCGGCGTCTGCAGCAATATCTGCCCGCTGCGATCGATGCGCCCGATGATGGACTGCTTGTCGCGCAATTCGGCTTCGGAAAGCGACTCGCCGTTGACCCACACCGTTGCCTTGCCATCGCTGCGGCGCACGATGCCGTTGTAGGTAACGAATTCCGGCGTCGGTTCATTGCGTACCTGTGTAGCGACGACACGTCGGGAGCGCAGAGAGTCGAGCTCTGCACGCTGCTCGGGGGTGTAGAAAATACGTCCGATCGGCTCGGCAGCCGGCGCGAGTTGCGCGATCGCGAGCAACACGATGGCCAGGAATATCTTCATGGCCGCGCTCCTGGTGCTCCTGGCGCGTTGGGTGTTGCGGTAATCCACACCAACTGACAGGTTGCGGCGATATTGGGCTGGTAGCGGATGGTGTCGCCGACTTCGGTGCGGCGCAATACGCACTGGTCGAGGTGGAACAGGCCGCTACCCTGCGCGCGCAAGGCCTCGAAAAACCGCAGCAGGTCGCCTTCATGCAGCAGCCGGAAATCGAGTTTCATGGGTGATTGCCGCAGGTTGATCTGTCCCGGATTGAGATCGTCGGCTGAGGGGTAGCGTTGCTGTACGCCGATCTCGTAGTTGACGCCGAACAGATCGGCGCGCTCGTTGGCCACGCGCAGCGCGTCCAGCCAGTTGATGCGCTGCTCATCACCGATGAAGCCTGCTTGCTGCAACTGGCGATACTTGTTGACGTACTGGATGATGACGGTTTCTTCATCACCCGAGCGTTGCATGCGGACCTGCGCATCCCGCAACTGGCCCTGCTGATGGCCAAGCAGCGTTTGCGCCTGCTGGCGCAACATATGGGTGTAATAAATGGCAGCGGATGCTACCGCCAGCATCAGCGCCAGCAAGATCAGCGGACCGCGCAGCGCTTTGAGGTATTCGGCGTTCATGCGGGTCGCTTGAGCACGATGATCATCTTGAATTCGGCAGTGCCCGCCTGCGCCGGAGTGTCCGCAGTATTGCCGGTCAGCGCGAGCGTCGGGCTGACATTCAGCGGGAGTTGCACGATGCGCACATTCTCCACCGCAGCGTCCTGGCGCAGGCGATCGGCAAGCGCATGGATCGAGGCGACGGCGGTGCGGAAGTCGCCCTTGAAATCGCGAACCTGGCCTGTAATCAGGCCGCTTTGTCTGCGGCCGGTTCCGGTCGCGGGGCTGGCGGCTGGCGGAGC
>JBBKXO010000041.1:0-4009 GCA_037969525.1 Burkholderiales bacterium
CGTCATCAAGGCTGAACAAGGCGTGAATTATTTTTTTGGTGTTGGTGTTGTGTATGCGTACCAATGCCTCGCGCCCCGACACCCTGACCAGGCCTTCGTCGACCGCAAAAGGTCCCATCGCCGATGACATGTTGCCGCAATTGGCACCGTAATCGACCTTGGCTTCTTTGACCTGCACCTGGGCAAAGGTGTAATCGATGTCGGCGTCGGGACGCGTCGGCGGTCCAACCACGCACACCTTGGACAACGAAGACACGCCGCCGCCCATACCGTCGAGCTGACGGCCATTGGGGTCCGGACTGCCGATGGCGGCCAGAAAAATCTCATCCCACAAGGCGCGGTCCAGCGGCAGATCTTTCTGGTTGAACACCACGGCATTGCTGGTACCGCCACGCATGAACACAGCGGGAAGTTTGAGTTGTTTCATGTATTCCTCCTCTTGCTCATGCTCATGCTCATTCAGAATCAGGCATCTCCAGGTAACCCCGGTTCAGCCCGGCTACGCTGTTGCAGCCGATCAGAGCCATCACGCGGTCGGTTTCCGCGCGCAGCAGGTTCAGTGCGTGCGCAACGCCATCCATGCCACCAACCGCAGCGCCATACAGCGTTGCCCGACCGAAAAAAACGAAATCAGCACCCAGTGCCAGCGCCTTGACTATATCAGAGCCACGACGCACGCCACTGTCGAACAGCACGGCCATGCGCCCGCCAACGGCAGAGACTATCTCCGGCAACGCATCGATCGCAGCCACTGCACCGTCGAGCTGGCGGCCACCGTGATTGGACACCACCACACCGTCAACGCCGTATTCCAGCGCCAATCGCGCATCTTCCGCAACCAGCACACCCTTCACCAGCAATTTACGCGGCCAGATCGTGCGCAGCCACGCGATGTCGCTCCAGTCCAGCGCGTCACGCCGCGCGCGGAATGCCGACAGGTCCTTGGCAATGATGCGACCACCGACATTGCTGTCGACGTTCTGGAAACGCGGCACGCCGCTGGTCAGCAGCGTGCGCAGGAAAACCTGCGTCAGCCAGCGCGGGTGCAGCATACCGTCGACGACATTGCGCGCATTGATACGAAACGGGATGGCAAAACCATTGCGCAGGTTGTATTCGCGGTTGGCGCCCACCGGTACATCCGTGGTCACCACCAGCGCCTCGAATCCGGCATCGTACGCACGACGCACCAGACGCTCCGCCGCCTCGCGGTCCTTGGACATATAAAGCTGAAACCACTTGCTGCCTTCGGTCTCGCACGCAATACGCTCCATGGCGACAAATGATGCCGTTGACAGCACGAAAGGTACTCCGGCGGCACTTGCCGCCTGTGCCAAAGCGATATCGGCATCAAAACAATACAAGCCTGCGGCACCGGTCGGCGCTATACCGAACGGCGCGGTATACACCTTGCCGAACAACTCGTGTTTGAGTGTGCGCGCCGAGACGTCTACCAGAGTACGCGGACGAAAATGTATGCGTTCAAAGGCAGTGCGGTTCGCCCTCATGGTCACATCGTCCTCGGCACCGCGCTCCAGGTAATCCCAGGCCACCCGCGGCAGGCACTGCTGTGCCAACTGCCGGAGATCTTCAATATTGTAGGCGTTGGCGTAATTCATTTGAAGTTCATTATATGGATTTTCTGGAATTTATCGTACGCGACAAATGCAGGCGTTTCGTCATTGTCGCCAGACTGATGTATTCTAATAGCAATCGCAGATTACGATCAGCACGGCGGATACCAGCCGGCTTGTGAATGATTACAGGAGTCCAAATCATGAAGAGACGCGCCTCCGCACCCCTGGCCAAACACCGCTCCTCAGCTGCGCGCAAACGTCCGGTGCGCGCCATCAGCGCCGCTGAATGGCAGGCACGTGTCGAGCTGGCAGCCGCATACCGCCTGACCGCCATCATGGGCTGGACCGACATGCTCGGCACCCACATCTCATGCCGCGTGCCGGGTACGGACGACCAGTTTCTGATCAATCCTTACGGCCTGCTGTTTGAAGAAATGACCGCATCGGACCTGATCAAATGCGATGTCGAAGGCCGCAAGCTCAGCAAGTCACCCTATGAGGTGAACTCCGCAGGTTTCACCATCCATAGCGCCATACACATGAATAATCACAGTGCCGAAGCCGTCATGCACTGCCACACGCAATTCGGTGTTGCCGTCGCTTCACAGAAACAGGGACTGTTGCCGCTCAACCAGATGGCGCTCACTGCACTTTCACAGGTGCGCTATCACGACTTTGAAGGCGTGGCGGAGAACCACGATGAGCGCGAACGCCTGGTAAAAGACCTGGGTGACGGCAGCATGCTGATTCTGCGCAACCACGGGACATTAACAATCGGCGGATCCATCGGTGAGATGTTCGCCCGCATGTATCGCCTGGAGCGCGCCTGCAAGTTCCAGATTACCGCGATGACCGGCGGCGCGGAACTCAATCGCATTCCGGATGAAATAACCCATCACACCATTGAGCAGGGCAACATGATTTACGGAGAAGGCGGTCGTGGCGCGAGCGGCAAGCTGATGTGGGCCGCCCTGATGCGCAAGCTCGACCGCGAATCCCCGGATTACGCGTCCTGACTTCGACGGGCCGCGTCGCGGCAAGGTTGGAGCCGGTTTTTCCGGCTGAACGTGTTCCGTTGCGGCGAACCGGCACGATGCGGCACGTATCGCCTTGAAACCGATCGCCGTAGTTACATTGCTGACGCTGGCCATGCAGGGTTCCCACATGGGCAGCCGTGTCGTAGCCTCGTTGCTGGCGTTGCATCTGGGCGCCGGCCCGATGCTGATTGGTGTCCTGATCGCGTCCTATTCGGTATTCCAGCTGGTGTTCGCGCTGATCGTCGGCCGCATCTCCGACCGCCACGGCTCGCGGCGGCCCATGCTCGCCGGCACCCTGACCTTCGGTGCCGGGTTGGTCATTCCGGCCGTCTGGCCCGTCATGCCGGCCCTGTTCGTATCAGCGCCGCTGATCGGCATCGGTTTCGTATTTTTCAACGTCGCGGTGCAGAACCTGGCCGGCACTATCGGCTCGACTGCCGAGCGTACCAAAAATTTCTCGACACTAAGCCTGGGCTATTCCAGCGGTCACATGATCGGGCCGGTGATTGCGGGAGTGATGATTGACCGTTTCGGATTCAGCTCAGCCTATATTGCGTTCGCCATTCTCACGCTGGGCCCGATCATCACCCTCGCCCTGTCCAGACAACTGGGCGCCAGCGGCAGCCGCAGTGAACCGCCGTCCGGCAGCGCCTTCGGATTGATGCGGGTGCCAGCGCTGCGCCGGATGATCATCGTCAGCGGACTGGTGACCACCGGTTGGGATTTGTTTACGTTCTACGTGCCCATCTATGGTCATTCGATCGGTCTGTCGGCCTCCACCATCGGCATCATTCTGGGCGCGTTCGCTGCCGCCAGTTTTATCGTACGCGTATCGCTGCCGATGCTGACCCGGCGATTCAGCGTCGAGACTGTGCTTGCTGTCGCAATGGGTGCGGGCGCTTTACTGTTCCTGCCATTTGCATTTATTGAGTACGTACCAGCGCTGATGGCGCTGTCGTTCGGTATCGGCTTAACGCTAGGCGTGAGCCAGCCATTGACGCTGAACCTGACATACAACCGCTCGCCTGCCGGTCGTTCCGGAGAAGTGACCGGGCTGCGACTAACCATCAACAACATCACCCACATCGGCGTACCGCTGGCAGCTGGTTCAGTCGGCGCACTACTCGGAATCGCACCGGTATTCTGGGCCAGCGCCGCGATTCTGGCCGTCAGCAGCGTACTGTCGCATCGGGGCCGGCACGACAAATAAAAACGCTGCGTGCGGTATCCCGTAACGCAGCGTCTACAGGCATAACCGCAGGCCTTGGATTATTGCAGCTGCATGCCAGTCGCCTCGATGAGCTTGCAGTATTGGTCGAGCCCGGATTGTACTAGCCTGGTCATTGCTACCGGTGTATCAGCCGGATGGGCTGCGGCGGATAGGCCTGCACACCC
>JBBKXO010000042.1:0-8528 GCA_037969525.1 Burkholderiales bacterium
AGGCAGTGGCCTCCGGCTCTGCCCGTTCGGGCATTTGCGCGCAGGCTGTGGCCAGCAGCAGGACAGTCAGCAGTGCGCAACGTGCAGTGATATTCATCATGCGTCCCGGTTCTGGTGGACTTCGCAATTCAGGGTGACAGTCTGGAGCAAAATATTTGCGGATAGTAGTCGCGGCCCGCCGCATTGTCAATATAAATAATCCTTTTAAATCAATAATTTATTGTAACAATTGCAGGTGAGGCATGAAATTCGTGACGAACGTCCTCAAAAATTGTTTTTCCAGTCCCGGATTTCAGCCAGCACGCTGACCGGATCCGAGAGCGGTTTGGCCGCGCGCGCGCTGGCGCTTTGCACGATCGCCGCTTCGGTGACCCGCAAAAAAGGGTTGGTGGCTTTTTCCATGGCGATGGTGGAAGGCAGCGTCGGTTCATCCTTCGCGCGCTGTGCCTGTGCCAGTATTTCCAGATCGGCCAGCCTGCGGTTGTCGGGATCGGCGGCCAGGGCAAATTTGATGTTGGCCAGCGTGTATTCGTGCCCGCAATAGACCAGGGTGTTGTCGGGCAATTGTGCCAGCCGTGTCAGCGAATCGTGCATCTGGCGCGGCGTACCTTCAAACAGCCGGCCGCAGCCGGCTGCGAACAGCGTGTCGCCGCAGAACAGCATGCCGCCGCCGTAAAATGCGATGTGCGAGCGCGTGTGTCCCGGAATTTCCAGCGTTTCCATTTCGATGTTGAAATGCGGCAGCACGCAACGCTGGCCGTCGGCCATACGCTGGGTTACTTCGGGTATGCGTTCATCGTGCGGTCCGTAAACCGGCACTCGGGTGTGTGCCAGCAGCGCAGCGTTGCCGCCGACATGATCGGCATGGTGGTGGGTGTTGAGTATCGCGACCAGCTTCAGTTTTTCGCGGTTGAGGTATTCGAGCACCGGCGCGGCATCACCGGGATCGACGACTGCGGCGTGACCGGCATCGCGTATGGTCCAGATGTAATTGTCGGAAAATGCGCGCAGCGGTACCACTTCATAATTCGCCATCTCTTGCTCCAGACTGATCAGTGACCGATTATTTGATTTAAACTCCGGGCATGTCAAATGCAAGCACAGTCCTTTCCGTAACGCAGTGGCTGGCGAGTCCGCCCGGCCGTTACCTCATCGCGCGCGAACAGGAATATTTTGATAACGCCGTCGCGGATATTTTCGGCTATCACGCGCTGCAGCTCGGGCTGGAGCAGGTTGATTTGCTGCGTGCGAGCCGCATCCCCATGCGTGTGCGGGCGGGCATGCGCGGGGAAGTCGGGCTGCGTGCGGATTTTCGTGATCTGCCGATTGAATCCAACAGCGTTGATCTGATGGTGCTGCCGCATACGCTGGAGTTTTCCGTGAATCCGCATCAGGTGGTGCGCGAAGTGTCGCGCGTGCTGCGTCCGGAAGGTCATGTGGTCATCGCCGGATTTAATCCGCTGAGCCTGTGGGGGCTGCGCCGCAGCGCGGGTGGCCGCGGCGAGTTTCCGTGGCACGGCCATTTCATCCGTCTGCCGCGGGTCAAAGACTGGCTGGCGCTGCTCGGACTTGAGATCGTCGCCGGTTCGATGACCTGTTATGCACCACCATGCAGCGATCAGAAGTGGCTCGACCGGTTCGCTTTCATGGAGAAGGCCGGTGACCGCTGGTGGCCGATTGCCGGTGGTGTATTTTTCCTGCAGGCGGTCAAGCGTGTGCACGGCATGCGTCTGATCATGCCAAAGTGGAGCGACCGCGCATCGCCGAAAAAGAATCTGGCGTCGGTGCCGGAGCGCGTGCGTGATGATGATGCGGCGGCAGCGAGGGTGCGCAGGCCATGAGTGACGACGTGATCGATATTTACACCGACGGCGCGTGCAAGGGAAATCCCGGTGTCGGCGGCTGGGGCGCACTGTTGAACGGCTGCGGCAGGACCAATGAATTGTTTGGCGGCGAAGCACAGACCACCAACAACCGGATGGAGTTGACCGCAGTAATCCGTGCGCTGGAATCGCTGAAGCGCCGCTGCAAGGTACGCCTGCACACCGATTCGAAATATGTGCAACTGGGTATTTCGGAATGGATACATGCCTGGAAAAAGCGCGGCTGGAAAACGGCTGACAAGAAACCGGTCAAGAACGAGGATCTGTGGCGCCGGCTGGATGATCTCGCGGCACAGCACGACATCGAATGGCTGTGGGTCAAAGGGCATTCCGGCCATGACGGCAATGAACGCGCCGACGAGCTGGCCAACATGGGCGTGGACAGCGTCAAGCCGGGGCGGGCCGCCTGATGTCGGAGCGGCAGATCATACTCGACACCGAGACCACCGGCCTGGATCCGAAGCTGGGGCATCGTATCATCGAAATCGCCGGCGTTGAACTGGTCAACCGGCGGCTGACCGGCAAGCACTTCCACCGCTACGTCAATCCCGGACGCGACAGCGACGAGGGCGCGTTACAAGTGCACGGCCTGACCACCGAATTCCTCAGTGACAAGCCGAAGTTCGCTGAAGTCGTCGATGAATTCCTCGGTTACGTCAGCGGCGCCGAACTGATCATCCACAATGCGCCGTTTGACGTCGGTTTTCTCGACAGCGAGCTGGCGCTGGTGCGCCGGAAGAAGCTCGCCACTTTTTGTTCCGGCGTGATCGATACCTTGCGCATGGCGAAGGAACTGCACCCGGGCAAGCGCAATAACCTGGATTCCCTGTGCGACCGTTACCAGATCGACAATTCGGCGCGCACGCTGCACGGCGCATTGCTCGACGCGGAACTGCTGGCGGAGGTTTATCTGACGATGACCCGCGGCCAGGAAAGCCTGATGATCGAAGTAGAGGCCGCGCACTCCGACTCCGGCGTCAGCAGTTTCGAGCGCAGCGAACTGAAACTCATCGTGGTGCGGGCGAATGCCGAAGAACTGGCTACCCACGAATCGCAGTTGGCGGAGATTGACAAGTCCAGTGGCGGGGCGCTGTGGCGCCGCCTGAATTCCTGACACCTGATCTACTGTAGCGTTCCGTCGCGTTCAGTCCGCGGTGAGGGCAAGCAACTGGCGGAAGGAGTCCGCGAACAGCTTCAGTCCTTCAACCTGCAGTTCGTCGCCGATGCTGTCCATGTCGATGCCCAGGCGCAGCAGGGCCGCAAACTGTTCGCGCGCGCCCTCGACATCCTTTTCCAGCGTGGCCTCGGCTTTGCCGTGCTCGCGAAACGCAGCGAGCGTGGCATCGGGCAGCGTGTTGACCGTCTGTGCGCCAATCAGCGATTCGACGTACAGGACATCACTGTAGGCGGTGTTCTTGGTGCCGGTGCTGGCCCACAGCATGAACTGCGGCCGGACACCGCGTTTGGCCAGTGCGCCAAATGCGGATTCGGCATAGGTTTCCCGGTAATACTGATAGGCGAGCTTCGCCAGCGCGACGCCCGAACGTCCGCGCAGCTTCAATGCGTCACCGCCAATGGCTTCGAGACGTTTGTCGAGCAGCGTGTCGACGCGGCTGAGGAACAAGCTGGCCACTGACTTGATCTTGCGCGCTTCGCCGCCGCCTTCGACATATTTGGTAATGCCGCGCAGGTAGGCGTGCGCCACTTCGTGCACATGGCGCAGTGAAAACATCAGCGTGACGTTGACCGAGCAGCCCTGGGCGATCAGCTCTTCGATGGCCTTCAGGCCCGCGGCCGTCGCCGGCACCTTGATCAGCAGATTGGCGCGGTTTACTGCGGCCTTCAGCCGCAGCCCGGCGGCTAAGGTAGCCGCGGCGTCATGCGCCAGCTCGGGCGAGACCTCCAGGCTGACATAACCGTCATCGCCGTTGCTGGTCTTGTACACCGGTTGCAGCAGGTCGCAGGCGGCCTGGATGTCGGCAACGGCCAGCGACTCGTAGCGCTGCTCGGCGGACAGGGCGGCATCGGCCTTGAGCTTTTGCAGTTCCTCGCCGTAATGCGGGCTTTCGCTGATCGACTTGAAGAAAATGGACGGGTTCGATGTGATGCCGGCGATCTTGTCTTCGGCAATGAGTTTCTTCAGCGTGCCTTCGCGCAGCAGCGTACGTGAAAGATTATCGAGCCAGACACGCTGGCCCAGTGCATAAAGGCGGAGCAGGGGGTTCATTTTTTCCATAGTAACGTCCGGTAATGTGCAGTCAGCGACGCGGATGCTGTGATTTCAGCGCGGTCGCCACATTGATGATCAGCCGGCGTGAAATGCTCACGCTCGGCGGCAGTCGGGGCAGTGCCTCGGCATCAAACCAGGCTGCCTCCTCAATTTCCACGCCGTCGGGCCGCAGTTCGCCGCCGGCGTACTCCGCGGTGAAGGCGACCATCAGCGAATGCGGGAAGGGCCAGGGCTGGCTGCCGAAATAGCGCAGGTTGCAGACTTCAACGCCGACTTCCTCGCGCGTTTCGCGGGCCACAGTGTCTTCGAGCATTTCACCGGGTTCGACAAAACCGGCGATCGCCGAATAACGTCCCGCGGGCCATACCGCCTTGCGTGCCAGCAGCAGCTCGCGGCCGCGGGTAATCAGCACCATCACCGCAGGGGACACCGGCGGATAGCTGGTAAAGCGGCAGGTCGGACAGGCGCGGGCCCGTTCGTCGGTGCGCCGCTGCATCTGTGTGCCGCAACGGCTGCAGTATTGCTGGTTGCGCTCCCACTCAATCAACTGGAAGGCGCGGCCCGACAGCGCGGCGACGGTGTCATCAACTAAACCGAACAGGTCGCGCACGCCCAGCGCGGCCCAGCCCGCAGGCAGGGGATGTTCGGCGTCCACTTCGGCGGCGTAACAATGCCGTTCACCGAGCAGACCCAGATAGTGGCTGCGTACCGGTGCAATGCCGTGATCAGCCAGGCTGGTGCAACAGGGCAGCACGGCTGATTCCAGACTCTGCACCATGATGGATGCGCGCTGAAAGGCAAACCACAGTGCGGGACTGTCTTGCGCTGGCGGTGGTGTAAAGAGTGGTGTGTAGAGTTCAGGCACAGCAAAACTCGCAATCGGATCCGCGAGTATAGCCGCTGGCGGGACCGTTGGTCGCGCCGCGGATGCAGCTCGGCGATTTAGTCCGCTATATGTTCAGCAACCACTTCCAGCAGGCTGGCCATTTTTTTGTCCCACTTATAGTGCGCCTGTCCGTCGTCGAAGGTCTGCCGGCAATTCGAGCAACTGGTGACGGGCAGTTCGGCGCCGGTAGCATCGATCTGGCGCATCTTGATGTCGAAAGCGGCATAACGCATTTCATCAGCGCGATGGATGGTGACGACGCCACCACCGCCGCCGCAGCAATAGCCAAGGTCGCCGCTGTCCTGCATTTCACGCAGATCCACTCCGAGCGCCTGCAGTACGTCGCGCGGTGCCTGGGTGGCGCCGCCGCGGCGCGAGACCTGGCAGGGATCATGGAAGGTCACGGATTTTTCCATTTTCTTCAGTTTCAGTTTGCCGCTCTTCACTTGTTCGGAGAGAAATTCAGAGATGTGCAGCACTTCGAAGGGCAGCGGCTGGCCGTAAACGTTGGCACCCTGCCAGCGCAGCGCGCCATAGGCATGGCCGCACTCCGGCAGCACCAGCGTCTTGGCGCCGGCTGCAATGGCGGCATTGATCAGCTTCATGCTCATGTCCTTCTGCCATGCCGCGTTGCCGGACAACAGGCCGAAGTTGGTCGCTTCATAGCCATCACTGCGCAGCGTCCAGTCGAGGCCGAGGTGGTTCATGATCTTTGCCACGGCGACTATGGATTCCGGATATTTCATGATCTCGATTGACGACAACGTGCAGATCACGTCTGCATGTGGCTTGTCGAGCGGGATTTCCACCTCGTAATCATCGGCCAGCCACTCGACGCGTTCCTTCAGCACTTTTGGCGTGGCACCCAGCGGGCTGCCTTCACGTTCAGCGCGCTCGGCAACGGCCCACAGTTCATGCGGCACCAGGCCGGCGGCAAACATGCCGTGCCGCGCCTGGCTGATCAGTGTGGCGATGTCGATGCCCATGGGGCAGATCATGGTGCAGCGCCCGCACATGTTGCAGGTGTCGTAGAGCAGGTGCTGCCACTCCTCCAGTTCCTCGATCGTGACCTTGGGTTTCAGGTTGAAGGCGCGATAGGCAAAGGCGAACGGGCCGGCCTCGCGCTTGTAGGCCTGCTTGAAGGGCTCGAGTTTCCAGATGGGCGTGTACTTAGGGTCACCCGTGACTTTGTAGAAATGGCAGGCATCGGCGCAATGACCGCAGTGTATGCACGACTCCATGTAGGTCGCCGTGGTCGAATTGAAATCTTTCATGAACCCCTGCATGGCGAGGTTGAGGCGTTCAGCGTCAGGCATGTCACCCTGCTTGTCGTATCGTGCTTCCGGTTTTTCCACCGAGAAGCGCGGTGAATCCAGATCAAGCGGATGTTCTTTAATGGGGTCGGTCATGGCCGTGCTCCTTTGCGCGCGAAGGCGGCGCCGGTAGTGCCGCGGGAGATGAAGACCAGGAAGGCGTGCGACAACTTGCCGAAAGGCATCCAGATCAGCAGCAACTCCAGGCTCAGCAGATGGATTGCCAGCGGCACCGGCTCCGGATATTTTTCCGGCGGGATCAGCGCCATGCCGGTGATCAGCGGCAGCATGGTGACGAACCATGAAAAGTAATCATCGAAATTGGACAACAGGCGCAGCACCGGATCCGTCAGGCGGCGCAACAGCGCAACACCGAGGCCGAGCATGGCAATGGCCGTGGCCACATACATTATCGGTTCGGGCAGGGCTGGCCACGACACGCCGGTCAGGCGTTTGACGAAGGCTATATGCGGCGCAAACACCAGAAAGGCCAGGAACCAGCCGATGTGGTACAGGTAGCCGTTGATGGTCGCGATTGCGGTATCGGCGAAGAATTCAGGGTGTGGCCACATTTTGCGCAGAATCATGCGCCAGGCCCCGGCGGTCGTTGCTGTCGAGCGCGGCTTTGAATGGTCGGGCTTGCGGCCCAAGCGGAATATCCCGAACAGGCGCCAGACGACACCGATAAAGAAAATGATTAACGAGATCGTGAGGCCGGGACCGCGCGCGAATTCAAGCAATTCCATGAGCAAACTCCTCCTTGACCGGGGTGGTGCTGAACAAAATCAGTATATGCTGATGTTCGCTCATCAGCTCGGACGGGAATTTGATCTATATCAAATGTAGTGATCGCGTAGCGATGGCTCGGTGCTGACGCACAATGCGACAGTCATGATCAGGCCGCACAAAAAATCAGGGGAGTGGATGCGTAGCGGAATGGTGGGCGGTACTGGGATCGAACCAGTGGCTTCCACCGTGTGAAGGTGGCACTCTACCGCTGAGTTAACCGCCCGAGCCGGTGCGGATTTTAGCATCGTCGGCACAGCACCGCCAAACCGCTGGCTATAATTCGGTCGAGCCCATGCAAACAAGAAACATCACGGTCATCGGTGCCGGCATCGTCGGCATTACCACCGCCAGTTATCTGCGGCGGGACGGCCATACTGTTACGGTTGTTGATGAGCGCCCGCCGGGCGAATACTGCTCATTCGGCAACGCTGGCATCCTCAGTCCCGGCTCCTGCGTGCCCATTGCCATGCCCGGCATATTGAAACAGGTGCCGGGTTTTCTGCTTGATCCACTGGGGCCGCTGGCATTGCGCTGGTCTTATCTGCCGCGTGCCTTGCCCTGGCTGTTGCGTTTTGTCGCGAACGCTGATGTGCAGCGTGTAGGGCGTATCGCTGACGGCTTGCGCGCCTTGCTGGTAGATACTTTCGATGCCTATGCGCCGCTGGTGCAGAACGCCGGTGTTCAGGATTTAATTCATCAGAGCGGTTATGTGGTGGTGTACTCCACGCGCCGTGCCTATGAGGGTGATGCACTGGCGTGGCAGCTGCGGCGCGACCGCGGTGTCGTATTCGACGAGCTGGATGCGGCCGGCATCCACCGCCATCTGCCTGGCTTGCATGGTGACTATCAGTTCGGCTTGTTTCTGCATGACCACGGCTGGTGCGCCAATCCGGAGCGGCTGACCAAGTCACTGGCTGCACAGTTCGAACGCGATGGCGGCAGAATCCTGCAGCGCAAGGTGCTGGGCATCGATATCGGTCCAGACGGGCCGCGTGCGCTGCGCACTGACGCCGGCGATGTGCCGGTCGAGCACCTGGTCATCTGCGCGGGGGCGCATTCCAATGAGTTCAGTGCGCAACTGGGCGACACCGTGCCGCTGGAAGCGGAGCGCGGCTATCACATCACTTATTCCGACCCGCGCTTTCAATTGGCTATGCCGGTGATGGTGCCCGAACACAAGTGTTTCGTGACGCCGATGGAGATGGGGCTGCGCATCGCCGGGCAGAGTGAATTCGCCGGCATCAACGCCGCGCCGAATTATGCGCGCGCCGATGTGCTGGGCACGCTGATGCAGCGCCTGTTTCCTGGCATCAGTGCAGTGGATGCAACGAAATGGATGGGGCGCCGGCCGTCGATGCCGGATTCGACGCCGGTGATCGGTCGCGCCACGCTATTCGGCAATACGTTTTACGCATTCGGTCACGGCC
>JBBKXO010000043.1:0-2641 GCA_037969525.1 Burkholderiales bacterium
CCGTTGCACGGTGTGCCGGTGGGCATCAAGGACATCATCGATACGGCGGACATGCCCACTGCGTACGGCTCGCCGATACACGCGGGGCACCAGCCGCACATGGATGCGGTATGCGTGGCGCTGACGCGCCGTGCGGGCGGTCTGATCATGGGCAAGACGGTCACCACGGAATTTGCCAACCGCCATCCCGGAAAGACCCGGCATCCGCGCGACCCGCAGCGCACGCCCGGCGGCTCTTCCAGCGGTTCGGGTGCCGCAGTCGGTGACAGCATGGTGCCGCTGGCGCTGGGCACGCAGACCACGGCATCAACCATACGTCCGGCGGCGTTCAACGGTTGTGTCGGGTACCGGCCCACCTGGGGCGACCTGCGCATGGCCGGTGTCATGGAAGCTGCGGGATCGGTAGACACGCTGGGCATCATCGCGCGCACAGTCGAAGATGTGGTGCTTTATCGTGACGTGCTGATTGATACCACGCCGGAACCAGCTGTGGAAATCGATCCGCGCCAGTTGCGCATCGGATTTTGCCGCAGTCCGTTCTGGGATCAGGCCGACAAAACTACGCAGGCCCATCTGGAGTCGTGCGCACAGCATCTCGCCCGCGCCGGCGCGAGTGTCAGGGATGTCACGCTGCCGCGTGATTTTGAACGGATCGAATCCACACACCGGCGCATTTCCAGTTTCGAGTTTGTGCGCAACCGTGCCTGGGAGATCGACAACCATTGGGAAGGCATCAGCGAGACGCTGAAAATGGGCCGCGTGAAAAATGGCCTGTCCTGTACGTTCGCCGAATACCGGACTGCGCGCTCGGAGGCGGAACAACTGCGTCTGTTGCTCGATGATGAATTTTCTGATTGCGATGTATTGCTGACCCCGTCCGCCGCAGGCGTGGCACCACTCGGCCTGAATGAAACCGGCACCGCGATATTCTGTGCGATCTGGACCACCTGCCACGTGCCGTCGCTGACCCTGCCGCTGTTTTCCGGTGACCATGGCCTGCCGATCGGCGCGCAACTGGTCGGGCGGCGCAATGACGACCGGCGGTTGTTTGCCGCGGCGCTGTGGGTCATGGCGCAATATAAATAATATTATTTAAAACAACAGGTTACCAAACATGTCCAGTGCACCCACCAATCGCCGTCCGCAGCCCGACAAAGTCATCGTTGATCTCGCCAACTATGCCCACGGCTACAAACCGACCAGCAAGCTTGCTTTTGAAACCGCCCGGCTGACGCTGATCGACAGTCTCGCCTGTGCGTTTGAGGCTCTGGCCTATCCCGACTGCACCAAGCTGCTCGGCCCCATCGTGCCCGGCACCGTGGTGCCCAACGGCGCGCGCGTGCCCGGCACCAGTTACGTACTCGATCCAGTGACTGCGGCATTCAACGCCGGCGCGCTGATACGCTGGCTGGATTTCAATGATGCGTTCTACGGGCGCACGGTGATTCATCCGTCAGACAACATCGGCGCGATCCTGATGACGGCTGACTGGCTGTCGCGGACGCGCGCCGCCGCGGGCAAAAAGCCGCTGACCATGCGCGAGGTGCTCTCCTCCATCATCAAGGCCTATGAAGTGCAGGGCGGGCTGGCGCTGGAGAATGGCTTCACCGCCGCCGGCCTCGATCACACCATCCTGGTCAAGATCGCCAGCACTGCCGCGGTGTCGGCGCTGATCGGTTGCTCGCGCGACGAAATCATCAACGCGCTGTCGAACGCCTGGGTCGACGGCCATGCGCTGGCCACCTATCGGCGCAAACCCAACACCGGTGCGCGCAAGTCCTGGGCGGCGGGTGATGCCTCGGCGCGTGCGGTATGGCTGTCGCTGCTGGCGAAGAAGGGCGAGATGGGTTATCCGTCAGCGCTGACCGCGCCGCGCTGGGGATTTTACGAAGTGCTGTATGACAACAAGCCTTTTAAATTCCAGCGCCCATTCGGCAGCTACGTCATTGAGAACACGCTGTTCAAGATTCCGTATCCGACAGCGTTCCATGGCCAGACCGGGGTGGAGGCGGCGATCAAGCTGCATCCGCTGGTAAAGGACCGCCTGAATGACATCAAGCATATTGATGTCCGCTGTCACAACTCTACGATGGTGATTCTCGACAAGACCGGGCCGCTGGCGAACTTCGCCGACCGCGATCACTGCATGCAGTACATGATGGCCATCGGACTGATTTACGGCGACATGACGGCCAAGCATTACGAGGACGAGATTGCCGCCGACCCGCGCATCGATTCGCTGCGCGCGAAAATGCGCCTGACCGAATACGCGAAATACGAACGCGAGTACCACGATCCGGCCAAACGCACCAACGCCAACTCCCTGCAGGTCTACTTCAAAGACGGCAGCAAGACGCCACTGTCGGAGGTGAACTATCCGCTGGGCCACCGTAAGCGGCGCAAGGAGGGCATTCCGGTGCTGATGAAGAAATTCAACGAAAACACCGGCATGGTGTTCGCGGCCAAGCAGAAGGCTGCCATTACTGCCGTGTGCCTGGATCAGAAGAAACTCGAAGCTATGGCCGTTAACGAGTTTGTGGATTTGCTGGTTCGTTAATCGTTAATTTTCTTTCCCTGATTTTGCGGGTTGGAAGATGCGCAGCATTTGCTGATCGGGGAAAGCAACTCAACTTCGCCGGGG
>JBBKXO010000044.1:0-2514 GCA_037969525.1 Burkholderiales bacterium
GGTCAGGAACAGCCAGGCGACCGTGGCCCACGGGCGCGACCAGCGCGCCCACGCGGCATCCAGCCGGCCGGAGAGCAGCGCGGCGACGGCGAAAGCAAACACCACCGAAATCCGACGTAGCCCATATAGAGCATCGGCGGATGGATGACCATGCCGGCATCCTGCAGCAGCGGATTCAGGTCGCGCCCGTCGGCGGCTGCCGGCAACAGCCGGTCAAACGGGTTGGACGTGAACAGCATGAAGGCAAGGAAGCCGACACTGATCAACCCCATGACGCCAAGCACGCGAGCCACCATCTCATCCGGCAGGCGGCGGCTGAAGATGGAAACGGCAACACCCCATCCCGTCAGCATGAACGTCCACAGCAACAGCGATCCCTCGTGGCTGCCCCAGGTCGCGGCAATCCGGTAATGGATCGGGAGTGTGGAATTGGAGTTGGTGGCGACATTGACGACTGAGAAATCGTTGGTAATGAATGAATATCCCAGAAAACCGAATGCCAGTGCGACACACAGAAACTGGCCGCGCGCTGCAGGGCGAGCCAGTGCGATCCACGTGGAGTTGCCGCGGGCTGCGCCCAGCAGTGGCAGCACACCCTGGGTCAGTGCCAGGCACAGGGCAAGCACCAACGCAATCTGGCCGAGTTCAGGAATCATCAGCGCTTCTCCATGGGCGTCGCTGGCGCGATTACAGTTGCTGCACCTGGCGGCTTGCCCGCGTGCGCTTTGGCGAGCGCTTCAGCGGCTTCCGGCGGCATGTAGTTTTCGTCGTGCTTGGCAAGCACTTCGCTGGCGGTGAAGCGGCCGTCCACGCCGAGGCGGCCCTGTGCGACAACACCCTTGCCTTCGCGGAAAAGGTCGGGCAGGACGCCGCGGTAAGCGACGGGAATGCTTTGTGCGGTGTCGGTAACCACGAAATTCACCGTGACACCATCAGCCTGACGCTGGACGCTGCCCGGCGTGACCAGACCGCCAATGCGGAATGATCTGCCCTGCGGCGCTTCATTGGCGGCCACTTGTGAGGGGGTGTAAAAAAAGACCAGGTTTTTTTCAAATGCAGTCAGCACCAGCGCTGCCGCAATGCCCAAAGCGCAGACACCTCCTGCGACCATGGCGATGCGTTTGTGTCTGGGTTTCATGATGAAGGTGCTCCTGTGTTCCGGTCAAGCATGCGCAGTGCGGTGCGTCGGCGCGTCCTTAACAGTGCGATTTCCGCGACGATCAGCGCGATTGTCACGGCATATGAGCCCCAAACGTACAAGGCATAACCGCCCATTATCCAGAAGTCGCTCCAGCTGTTCCAGTTCATTTTTCGGTTCCCGCGAGTTTTCTGACCCAATCAGTATCATGTTCGCGTTCCAGTATGATCGATCGCGCGCGATGCAGCGCGACGGCAATGCTGTACAACCATGCGGCCAGTGCCATCAGCAGCATCCCGGTCAGCATGGTCGTGGCCATGGTGGGCGCACGGGTGAGGCTGACCGATGCGCCCTGATGCAGCGTGTTCCACCATTTCACTGAAAAATAGATGATCGGAATGTTGATCACGCCTACCAGCGCGAGTACTGCGCCTGCCCGGTCTGCGCGACGCGGGTCGTCAATGCCGGCCTGCAGTGCCATGAAGCCGAAGTACAGGAACAGCAATATCAACTCGGAGGTCATTCGAGCATCCCATGCCCACCACGTGCCCCAGGTCGGTTTGCCCCAGAGCGCGCCTGTCCATAAAGCGATGAAGGTAAAAAGCGCCCCGGTGGGCGCCAGTGCCGAGGCCATCATGTGCGACAGCCGGGTATTGAAGACCAGGCCGATTCCCGCCCAGAAGGCCATCATCAGGTAGATGAACATCGACATCCACGCCGCCGCCACGTGGATGAAAATAATACGGTAGGACTCACCCTGCTGGTGATCGGTCGGAGCAACGAAGAAACCGATGTACAGGCCTGCGGCACAAAATACAGCCGCCATCCAGGCGAACCACGGAATCAGCTTGCCGGCGAGCGGATAGAAGGTTTGCGGGGCAGCGTATTTGAATACGTTGATGCCTCCCGCCAGTAGCACCGGCTGGTTCAAGCTTGCTGCTCCCGGAAAATAGCCAAAAAAATACGCAAAGACAATCCCATATCATCCCCTAGGCCATGCGGCAGCGGGTTCATTCCGCTGATATGCGCAGTGCCGCCGCAATTGCCCATGGTGCAAACGCGCCGGTCAGGACCAGTTGCGCAGCCAGTAGCAGGAGGTGGGCTTCACCACCCAGACCGGCTGAAGCTGCATCGACGGCGCCTGCTCCCAGTATCAGCACCGGAACATACAGTGGCAGCACCAGCAACGCCAATAACATGCCGCCGCCCCGCAGTCCCAGCGTCAGGGCTGCGCCGATCGCGCCGATGAGGGTCAATACCGGGGTGCCAAGCAACAGTGAGAGTGTCAGCACCGGTGAAAGTTCTGCCGGCAAATCGAATTGTATCGCGAGCAGCGGCGACAAGATTACCAGGGGTAGCCCGGATACCAGCCAGTG